>JAMCVM010000053.1 GCA_023475835.1 Bacillota bacterium
GTGGCTGGTGAGAGGTTGGGATTGATGGACGGGGTCGGCTAACATCCGAGCCCCGGTCGGAGGGGGCTCAGTCAACTTCAAGAAGTCGATGCGCGGATGAAGCGGGGCACCGAAACCCTGAAACGGGCCGGGCCGGATCGTCCGTTGGCTCCATTGATGCGCGCCTTCCAAAACTTACGGGGGTGATTGGTGTCAAGTCCCAAGTTATTTGGCCATGGATGTCGCAGTTTGCGTGACTGATTGGAAGGTCACTGGCTTTTAGCACTTATCGAACGGATGAGCAACGGGTCCCCTTGGGCATCCCTTCGGCTCGTCTCAGCTCGGCAAGAGGTATCCCAGGCACCATAGAACCGAATAGGTGGCGCACGAGCCCGCTTGGCCTTATTCCAAAGTCTGCTGTCTCTGGGAGACAATGGGTCCGGATCTGCCCGAAATGGCGGCTGTTCCGGCCAAACACGGGTCAAGGAATGTGAGATAAAAGCGCAAGATTTCTCGAATCATGCGCTCCTCATCTCCCGCACCGGGCGGTCTCGATACAGGACTAGCTAGAAGATGGGTTGGATCGATCCGTGCCCGAAGTGCCTTTAGGGCATGTGTGGGGAGGTTCAGGTCAACGCCAAGAGGTATTAGGTTCCTGTGTGACCAAGGGATCATGAGATCTTTGCTGTGCAAAAAATATCTGCCAAGCGAGCCTTCGCGGATATCCTCGCTGGGGATTATTGAACGCTGAAATTCGCATAGGCCCTAGGCTTTTTTGAGAACCTCTGGTTTTTATTGGAGATGCGTAGACTCTTGTCAACCGATATCGATTCCGCTACAACAAGAGATGCGAGATCGGACCCATCATCTGGCGTGTCCGGATCGACCGATGGCCTGATTAGATAGGCGGGAATGCGGCAAGGAGATTTTATCGGTGGGGAAATCGATCCCGCAAAGACACAGTCTACGTTATAATTTGCGGATGTCCATTTTTAATGGTGCATTTACCATGCTCGGCGCCGGGATTGTGGGTTCCTATGTTCCGCTGTATTTGTTAGACGGGCTCCATGCGTCTGACCAAGAGTTGGCTCTTTTAAATTCGTTACCGGCGTTAATCGGCGTAATTGCCATGTTTGTGGGAGCATTTTGGGTGTCCCGGTTGCATAAATTGAAGCCATTTGCCGCCGCCACGACGTTAATCACCCGTCTGAGCTATATTCTGGTGGCCATTGCGCCCGTCTTTGGAATGGCTACAGCTCCATTGGTTGTGGTCGCTGCCATA
This sequence comes from Bacillota bacterium, assembly GCA_023475835.1. Classification (GTDB taxonomy): domain Bacteria; phylum Bacillota; class Sulfobacillia; order Sulfobacillales; family Sulfobacillaceae; genus JAMCVM01. Next base: position 1,262 of record JAMCVM010000053.1, read on the forward strand.
GCGATTGGTAATTTCCCGCAGTCCCTCAGCGGATTGGCGTGGCAATCGTTGATGGCTAAGTTGGTGCCGGCGCGCTTCCGTGCAGAATTTTTCGGTCAGCGCAACCGCGTAATTACCGCCGTGGGACTCGGCGGAACCATTGTGGCGGGTGCCGCGTTGCAAATGTTTCCGGCGCATGCCCGACGACCCTATCAGGTCGTGTTTTTGATCGCCGTCGTCATGGGGCTTTTAGAGGTCTGGTATCTTTGGCGATATCACGAACCCAAACCGGATACTGGTCCCAAAATGGGGCCGTTCGTGTGGCGAGACCTTTGGAATCGGCGTTCATATCGACTGTTTGTCCTGGCCTCGGCGTTTTTTAACCTAGGCTGGCAACTCAACTGGCCACTATTCAATATCTTTCAAATTCGTCAGGCGCATGCCACCGGATTATGGATTGGTCTCTTTGTCATCGTCTCCCAAGGCGGTCAAATTCTTACCTATCGATGGTGGGGCACGGCATCCAAACGTAGAGGAAACTTGACCATGCTAGCGTTGGGATCAGTCGGTATCGGTGTGCTTCCCATCCTTGCGATTGTCAGCCGGTCTTTATGGCATTTGGTGTTGGTCAACTTCATTGGTGGTCTGGCCGTGGCCGGGGTCAATCTACTGCTCTTCAATCAGTTGCTGGCCACGGTTCCCAAAGATCGCAAGCCCCCCTACATTGCTGGATACAATATCTGCTTGGGTCTCATCGGGTTTGTTGCCCCGGAATTGGGAGTGCTTTTATTGAAAATGCTCCATATGGATATGGCCATGATCGTATCCGCGGTCTGGTGTATCTTGGCTGGAGGCATTTTTCTGACGATTGAAGACGTGCGGCGGAAAGTTCGCCTATCCTTTTGGAAGAAAACCCGTCCTCAATGAGGGGAATTGGGATCGGAGCATATTCAACGCGTCTCCACTCGGCCGAGAGGGATTCTGAGGGCGTCCGCCGCTTTGCCGGTGGGTGCCACCGAGGGAATGCCGAGGCTCTTTTTGCTTTTTGGCGCTCATATCGTCAATGGAAATATTGATCGCGGGGTCGATCGGGATCTTCGTAGAAGTCGTGCGCGGCCTGGGCTGGAATTCGCTGGTCGTCTGACTTCCCCGCATGATACTCCGCCATCGCCGCGTCAATCACGCTTTGGGGCAGCCGGCCTTGATCGTCCGCGAGGGGCTGGACCGTACTGTCCGGGTTGGGTACTCCTTCGGCCGTAAAATGGTGCTGAGCCCAAGTCGTAACCGTCTTCTGATCGATCCCGGTTGCAGCGGCCGGCCCCTTCTCGTTCGACCCGGTCAGCAGGGTGGTTGCGGGCGTCCGCGCATCGAGCCCTCCCTGGCGAATGCGCCGGACCAGGTGCACGGTATTGCGAAAGCACATCAGAACGGTGAGGGTCAAGACTAACTCCCGGAAGTGCGCCGTCACATGCTGTTCGCGCGAGCCTAGGGGAATCCCTCGGCCTCGGGTGTCCACCCGACGCGTTTTTGTCTTGCAACCTATAGGTGTCTAAGCGGATCCGTCCCCTTTCCCCCCCGATCGGGTATTGATGGGAACTCCGAATTAACATTTCTCCGTACTGGGTCTGAGCAGTTTCAGTAAGCGGTCGCGCCATGGGTTCCGCCTGCTGACGAGATAGGGTTCGAGTTGGCGCGAAGGAAAGACGCGGAAGAGCGCCTGTTCCGTTTCCTCCAGAAAGTGCGGCTCGGCAGCGGACAAATCCGCTCCCATGGCGACGGTCTGCGAGGTGCCGGCAGGCTGCGAATCTGAGCAACCGTACAGGTCGAAAATGTTCTTGAACTTGTCCCCAAACCGATGGTCATCAATCATGGTGGTCCAATACATAGGCTTGGCCCTCTTTTAGGCGAGAGATCGCTCGCTTTCTCCACTCTTCGCACCTGGTTTAAATCTGCTCGGCGATATTTTTATTTGGCTGTGAAGGGGGGAGGATCTCTAACGGTGGATGCCCTGCGGTCGCGATCAGATATTCATAGTGGCGGTCTCGGCTTTTCATGGCCGGCACCCAAAGGCTTTGGCGTCGTTTTGATTCCTGGAAGATCAAGCAAGACGGCCAAGCAGGAAATAGTTAAGCAGGAAATAGCAAAGCGGGAGCAACGGGGTTTCACTTGGATAGCGTTTGTGCGACCCTGCCTGTTCGTTTAGGGAGGGAAAGGTTCGGTAGAACCTGTTCAACGATTTCTTGGGAAACGCAAAGTTTGGCCAATGGAAATGGCTGCAAAACTGCCATTTCGTCATACCCACAGCATGGGTCAGTCGCTATCAAAGAAATTGGACTGAGACACTCAAAAATATTTAACGAATATCAGAAGGAATATGAAGATGGGTGCCGAATACCATAGGGTGTTAGTAAACGAACAACATTGTGGTCGTTTGCTAACATCGGGATGCGCTGTTGGGAGGCGTACGATGTTCGACGATTTGAAACGGCGGTATCACATCACCCGGGGTCCGGAAAGAGCCTCTACGAGCTTGGGGTTCATCTGCGGAAAACAGGTGTTGAGTGCTAATACGCTAGAATCCGTCACGCCCACGGCGATCCCAGGAGTCTTGCAGCGGAGGTTTGAACATCCACCGATGGCCGAGCAAACGAGGGATAAGCAAGCAGTCTTGCAGGTGGAACACCTCGGGATTGGCAACGCTGGGATTAAGCGCCTGCTCTGGGCTCGAAGACTGGCCGAAGTCCCGGCGCTACCGCTTGACCTAGAACCTTTGAAATTTCTCCAAGGAAGTCAGTATGGTGACGTCGGTTGGAATTTAGCCGTTAACGACGAATGTGAACGAGTGCTTGAGCAGAGGGTGTCGTCTTCTTTGGATTTGGGCGATGGGCGTTCTTACAGTAGATGGACCTTAGAGAATGCCGGTCCCAACCGGACCGACCGGATGCAGGCGGTCATGACCGTGATTTCTATGGAGGCCGACGCTCGCGTCAAGCTGCCTATTCACGCGGAACAGGTCGACGAGCTAGGCTCCTTGGATCCGGGAGTGGCCAGGGATTCGATCGCTGACCGTTCGTTGGTTGCATCTCATCGGTTGCCAGCGGTTGGATGAGGGAGCGGATTGGGCACAATCGGAACGGGGAGGGTGGGCATGACCGACGTCATTTGTTTAGGGATCATGGTCGCCGATGTGATGGTGCGGCCGGTCGACCGGTGGCCGGAGACGGGTTCTTTGCAATTTGTCGAATCCTTGGAAGTCCATTCCGGCGGCTGTGCCGTCAACACTGGGATAGGGCTTCATCGTTTAGGCCTTGATGTTTCGGTGGTCGGCCAGGTGGGCCAAGATGCCTTTGGCGATTTTTTAATCGGAGTTCTTCACTCGCACCGGATGCCCACCCACGGGGTGCGTCGAGTCGAGGGAGGAACCTCAGGCAGTATTGCCATGGTGTCATCATCGGGCGAGCGGACATTTTTGCATCATATCGGCGCCAATCGGACCGAACCCGAAGACGTAGGGTCATGGCGGATCGAGAGCCAAGCGCGTCATCTGCATGTGGGCGGGGCGTTCTTGTTGCCGGGGTTAGATGGGCAGCCGATGGCCAATCTTCTCGCCGCAGCTCGGGCTCAGGGCATGACTACGAGCGTCGATACCGCGTTTGACTTTTCAGGGCGGTGGATGGATCTGATCCGGCCGGTGCTGCCTCACACGGATTATTTTTTGCCAAGTTATGTCGAAGCGAAGGCACTCTCCGGGCGAGAAGATCCGAGTGAGCAGGCCGAATACCTTTTGCAACAGGGAGTCGGGACCGTGGCCATCAAGCTTGGCGACCAGGGGGCGTTGGTGGCTCGGGAAAAGACGCAGTTAAGAGTGGAACCGTTGTCGGTGACGGCACTGGATGCGACCGGAGCAGGTGATGCTTGGGTAGCCGGGTTCCTGGATGGAGTCCTGGCTGGCTGGCCATTGTCGGCGGCGGCACTGTGGGGCAATGCTCAAGGGGCGGCGTCCGTAAGCGCTGCCGGAGCCACCACGGGAGTGCGGGATCGTGATGGGCTAGAACGTCTTTTGCGTGACCAAGGCCGGTGGCCGGAATTTTTGGATAGCCTCGGGCAAGGCGCAGAGGGAGGTTTTCATCATGGCTGATCGCGAGCAACGGACTCAAGCGATTCGGGCATTGTTGCAAGATGCCGTGTTTTTAAGCGTACAGGAACTCAGTGAGCGCCTTCAGGTGTCCCCCATGACCGTGCGCCGGGACCTGGAGCGGCTTAGTGATTTGGGCTGGGTGCAGCGCGTGCATGGCGGGGCCATGTGGCGTGAACAAGAGGCCTCGTTGGGTCAGCGAGAAACTTTGCACACGGCGGAAAAGCGGGCCATTGCGGAAGAAGCGGTGACCCGGATAGCTCCTGGAGAAACGATTGCGTTGGATTCGGGAACCACTGCAGCCAAGATGGCCGAACAACTATTGGTTTCAGATACCCGTCCGATTACGGTCATTACCTATGCCTTGAACGTAGCCTTAATTTTGTTAGCAGATCCCACGATTCATGTGCACGTGGCCGGCGGTGATCTCCGGCCAGGTACCGCTTCAGTCGTGGGTCCGCGATGTCGAGACTTTTTCGAAGCGATTCACGTCGACCGTGCCTTTTTGACAGCCGCAGGTTTGACCCAAACCGATGGTTTCACTAATTCCAACTTCGCCGAAGCTGAGATTAAATCGGCGATGCGTGAGGCGGCCGACGACGTGTATGTCTTGATGGATCGCTCGAAAGTTGACCAACGGGCGCTGGTGCGATTTGCGACGCTCAAGGAAGTCGGTGAGATTATTTCCGACGGCCCGTGGGAGCCACCGTGGCCGGCGATCCTCAAAACCGCCGGTGTGAGGCTGGCTTTAGCGACGACGGCCGTGCGCCCAGCACCATAGCACCATAAAGAGAGCGTGTCCAATGGAGTGGAGGAGGGAACTTGATGACGTACCGTAAACCCCGCATGCATCGGCTGTTTGCCGCCGATGGTGCTTGTTTGGATGTGGCCGTTGACCACGGATTTTTTAACGAACCGAGCTTTCTGCCAGGAATCGAAGACATGAAAACTGTGATTGCCCGCTTAGTAGAGGCAGACCCTGATGCTATTCAACTGAGTCCGGGACAGGCGCGCTGGCTGCAAAATATTCCCGGCAAGGCCAAACCGAGCCTCGTCTTTCGTACGGATATCGCCAATGTCTATGGCTCCCCGTTGCCTAGCCTGCTCTTTTCCGAACTGGTGGAAGCGGCGGTGGAAGAAGCCGTACGCGTCGATGCCGCTGCCGTCGTGGTCAATATTTTGCTGCTGCCGGATCAACCGGATTTGTACCGCCAAACCTTAAGGAACGTGACCCGGTTGGCGCATGAATGTGAGGCAGCGGCCATGCCACTGATGGTTGAACCGCTGGTGATGAAGGTGGGCAATAACCAGCGCTATGGGGTCGATGGCGATGTGACTCGGATTGTGACCGTGGTTCGTCAGGCCCGGGAGTTGGGGGCTGACGTCATCAAAGCGGATCCGACTAATCCCCCTGAAGAATATTGGCGCGTGGTGGAAGCCGCCGGTGACTGTCCAGTGCTACCCCGTGGCGGTGGCAAAGTCCCGCCGTTAGAAGTATTTCAGCGGACGCACCAATTGATGGAACAAGGTGCGCGGGGGATAGTCTATGGCCGCAATATCGTGCAGTCCGATAATCCTAAGGCAATGACGCAGGCGCTGATGGCCTTAGTGCACGAGCGCATCACGCCGGATGAGGCGTTCCTGCGGTGGCAAGAGGAGGGGAAGTCCGATGGCTAGGCGTCCCGTACGATGGGGCATCATTGGGTGCGGTTTGATGGGTCGAGAAATTGCAACGGCGCTTTTGCGCTATGTTCATCTCACCGGCACCGAAGCTGCGCCTGAGGTGGTGGCGGTCTCTGACATCAATCCCGCCAGCATGCGGTGGTTTGAAGAAAACCTGCCCTCGGTCCGCCAAGCCACCCGCGACTACCATGAACTCTTGGCCAATCCCGAAGTAGACGCGGTCTATTGTGCTGTGCCGCATCATCTTCATCAGCAGATGTATATCGACATTATTCGCGCCAACAAGGCGCTTTTGGCGGAAAAACCCTTTGGCATAGACGAAGCTGCCAATCAGGCAATTTTACAGGAGGTCTCTTCGCATCCTCAGGTGTTGGTGCGGTGTTCTTCGGAATTTCCATATTTTCCGGGCGCTGTGGCTTTAGCTGAGCGGGTGCGATCGGGACAACTAGGCCGGATTATTGAGGCGGAGGCGGGATTCTGGCACGCTAGCGACCTCGATCCCAATAAAGTCATTAATTGGAAGCGGCAATCTTTGACCAATGGCGCTTACGGATGTCTTGGCGATCTTGGACTTCATGTGGTTCATGTGCCGATGCGCTTGGGTTGGCACTTTGAGACGGTCTATGCCCAACTGTCAAATATCGTTCGGGAGCGTCCCAGTGCGGATGGAGCCATGGTCTTATGCGACACTTGGGACAATGCCGACCTCGCGGTGACCGCCAGCGACCAGGGACAAACGTTCCCTCTCCGCTTGTCCACCAAACGCATTGCTCCGGGTCAACAAAATACCTGGTTCATCCGGGTGGTTGGTATGAACGGGGCGGTGGCATTTAGCACCAAGTTCCCGAAGACGCTAGAAACCCTGACCTACACACCTGGGAGCGCGCAAGCGTGGCAACAACAAGATCTGCCGTATCGGAGCGTCTATCCCACGATTACTGGACCCATCTTCGAGTTTGGCTTTTCGGATGCTATCTTGCAGATGATGGCGGCGTTTTCTGAGGAGTTTTTAGGCCATCCGCCCGCCTTGTGGGCATGCGTGACTCCAGAGGAAACCCGGCGCAGTCATCGTTTGTTCACTGCCGCCCTAGCCTCGCATGAAAGCGGTTGTGCGGTTGCGCTAGACGAAGGGAGCGCCCATGGTTAGCCAAGAAGACCGCCAGTTGGCCCAACGCCGGGCCCTGAAGATGCTGGAAGTAGGCCATATTGCGGTTTCTGCCCACGAAGGGACAACGATGGAAGTGGCCGATTTTGGCCTTGGTCGACTCGAAGAAATTGGCTTAGAACTCCTGGTCTATGTCAACACTGATCGGTATTGTGCCAAGGAATTGGTGCTCTTCTCGGGGCAAATTTGCCCGCAGCATCGCCATCCGCCGATCGAGGGCCGAGTGGGGAAAGAAGAGACCTTTCGCTGTCGCTGGGGCACCGTCTATCTTTATACCGAGGGAGCGCCGACAGAGCAGCCAAAAGGCATAGTGCCCGAAGATAAAGCATCCACCTTTACCGTTTGGCACGAGCGCATCTTGCGCCCAGGGGACCAGTGGACGATCCCCCCCAACACCTGGCACTGGTTTCAAGGTGGCCCCGACGGAGCGATTGTCTCCGAGTTTTCATCGACTAGTGATGATGCGACCGACGTGTTTTACGATCCCGCGATCCAGCGTGTGCCGTAGAGATTGATAACCGAGCGAACTAGAGTGGAGTCGAGGTTTCGGAACGGAAAACCCGAAGGAGGAAGCCATCTGACATGTTGAACGCAGAATCCAGGGAAGTATATGAGAGGCAAGGCTATGTCATCGAACGCGATCCTCTGTTCGATTCGGAAAAGATGCGTCGTTTAACTGAGATCTTCGAAGAACACTTGGCTAACCGGGGCGCTAAGCGGGCGGATGAACTAGATACCCCGCATTTTCACGACCGTCGTCTGTTGGAATTTCTTTTGGCCGACGAAGTGCTGGATAGGGTGGAACACTTGATTGGGCCCAACATTGCTTTATGGTCTAGCCATTTTATCGCCAAAGAGCCCTATCAGGGCCGAAGAACCCCTTGGCATGAAGACTCGGCGTATTGGCAGGGGCGAGTCGATCGCGCTGATCAAATCGTGACCGTGTGGCTGGCGCTGGATCCTTCGACCCGGGAAAATGGATGTATGCGGGTGATTCCCGGAAGCCACCTGGGCGGCCACCGATCCTACGGGCCCGTGGATGCGGAACAAAACACCTTCGATAGCGAAATCCAGCACGTCGATGAAGCAGCAGCGGTGTATTTTGAATTAGAGCCAGGTCAGTGTTCGATGCACGATGCCCGCATCATCCACGGTGCGATGCCAAACCGGAGTCCGAAAAGGCGGGCGGGTTATACTATGCGTTACCTGGCGACCACTACTCATGTGATTGCCGAAGCCAATCCCAACTTCCCGATTTGGCTAGCACGCGGTAAAGATCTGAGTGGCAACACGTACGTTAATGGCTAAGGTTGTTGGCGTCAATGACCCCCACCTGAGCCTTCGGGCCGAGGTGGGGGTTTGTGAAGAGACTTTCACGACTAAAGCAGTGTACTAGACCCTTTTCATCGGCGCGTCGGGATCAACGCCACGGAATCGTTCCCAAGTTCCGCGATCCGAAGGGACGCGAGTGTCCGCGTCCGGTTCAGCCCTGGCTGGACGACACAGTCCGGTGTCGCATGGCCGATGGAACGTGGCATCGTCCACACACTTCGCAAGACTTGATGAGAATTGCGGTCGTTTCTATGCACGGCGCCCCCTGAGTCCAACGACTCCCGCGAACGTGCGATTCCCAAGCGGGATACGCTCGAGACGTTTTACCTCCTACTCGCCACTCCGACCGGCGAGACCACTCCGCGTGAGACCATCGTCGGGATCGATCCCGGCACGTGGTACTCCGGTGTCGGTTGTAAACCGCTCAGGCCACCCCCTGGATGGGGCACTTGGGGTTAGCGTTCTCCGTTGTCAAGCAAACCATGAAACGCCGATGGCGCTCGCGTCGGTTTCGTCGTTATCGCAAAACGCCCCAACGCCCGATGCGCTTTCTGCATCGGACTGGGCATAAGATTTCCCCTAGCATGAAAGCCAACTGCGAACTCGAAAGGCGGGGCTTCAGGAACTCCGCAAGATTGATCCGCTTACCCATGGGGTTTATGAAGGTGTCAAAGCCAGGGACACCAAGTCCTTCAGTCCCGTCATGGTCGGTCAACCATGGCACAGGGACCGGCTCGCCGTCCTCTTGCCGCTCGAACCCCGGCACGGGCGGGACACCGCCCAGGTGCGGTTGGCGCTAGGTCTGCACAAAACCGCCAAAAAAGCCGAACGCTCGGCGGCCAGCCATGCCGTCGAGAACGGTTCGGTGGAACGACCACTTCGTGAGGCTTGCGCAAGGGGGACTATGGCGAGGCCACCCAAGCTGGACGAATCGTGCGCGATTACCTATCCGGGGATGCCGAGACACCCAAGTCTCGTAATTTGTCCGTGGCCAATGCGTCATGGATCCGTCTCGGATAATGTGCGGTCTCAACAGTCCGCCCCTTATCGCGCACGACCCGATTGCTGGTCCAAGTCGTACCCGCCGGTGCGTGGCTAATGGGGATAAGTTCGGCAGGAATCCCGCAGAACTTATGTTGAAAGTGACCAGAATAATGGGGGCAGCGGTCACGATATTGCCGTATGGTTCGAACAGGCCTGTCTAGGTGTGAGGGGGATGGGCTCGGGTAGGTATCTGCGATTGCATCAGCGATTGAGCCTTGAAAAGAGACGCGGATGAGCTTTTTATCACCGTCTCAAGACTTTTTCTAGGGTGAGCACGTGAAGACGATGTCAACTACCCCGCCCTAAAAGGGCGGAGCTTGAGGGAACTCAGGCTAGGTGGACCAGAGAAAGCGGGGATCCAACCGGCTCTGTTGGCTATAGGTTGTCAAGATCTACCGCCGAATGTGTCCTCTCAAGACTTGCTGCAAAGCTCGCCAATTCGCAACTCTGTAAGGCAAAGATCATGCCGGCGAAAGGCAAAGATCCTAGGATTCCCGTCGTCCCGATGAGGGGAGAGCCGATGGCAGACGTTCCCGAGGGGAGCGGAGCGCTATAGTCCCCCGTCACCAGACCCGTCAAGGAAAAAGAAAAGAACCATGGCGGTATTGGTGTTCGACAAACATCAGCACTCCCTGATGCCGTGCCGAGAGGCACGGGCGCGGCGGCAATTAGAGAAGAGTCGGGCAGTGAACCAACGGATGGTGGCATTGACGATCCGACTGAAAGACCGCCTGGCCGAGGAGTCCCTGGTCCAGCCGGTACGTTGAACCTGGACCCCGGCACTCAGACGACGGGCATGGCGCTCGTGGGCGAAGGAGAAACCGTGGAGAGCGATACCGGCGAAGGCTCGCGGTCAGCTACCGTGCTGATAACTAGTGGAAATGAACGTCAATGGCATCACATAACTGGTCACATGTAGGTTATATCCGTATAAAGAATAGTATTATAGCGAGAAAAAAAGTGTCGCAGGTCCTTAAGCTGACAACATTGACACATATAATGGCATCGGCATCTCTTTAAGATTCCCAAGGCGCATTGCCGGGATGAAGCGTGGGCCGGTCAGGTAAACGCCCTAGAACCGTGGGACCCAATGGTGATGAGCAGCCACACCACCGGACGCGGCCGCTCCCCGCGCGCACGACTTGATAAAGATGGATTTCCTCGGGCGTGCCTGACCCAGCCAAAACGGCATGGTGGCTTCCTGACCGGGGATATGGTCAAAGCCGGGTTGGACTATCGCTCGCTCGTCACCCGGGGAATAGCCGTGTATGTCGATGGCGGCAGCCTGATATCCGGGATGATCTTGCAGCAGTTCGCGGACCGTAATTCCACGAGGAACATCGAAGCATCGCCCCTGAAGGTCAATGTATACGAAGATCACAACGGCTGGATCAGCTCTGAAGCATAAGGTGGTATAGACCGCAAGAGAGCGCCACAAACTGACTGGAATTCGTGGTTGAAACCTCCGAGGGGGAGTGAGTGTCAGCCCTTTGAAGACCCCTGCCATGGTTGGAACAGGACCCATCGGCGTTCCGGGCACACTGAAGAAGAAGGGGCCAGCCCCTTCGATTTTTGAGAACGAATGCAGTTGATAGA
>JAMCVM010000037.1 GCA_023475835.1 Bacillota bacterium
AACGGGACCTAGTGGTCAGTGCCATTTTAGTCTTGGGCGAGGCAGGGTTAACGGAGGCTCAACGAACCTGGATACGAAAGGAGTTGCGACAGGTGTCCAAGATGGCCGAGGAACTGTATCAAGAAGGCCGCGAAGAAGGCCGCCAAGAAGGTAAACGGGACCAGACTCTCGCCTTCGCACGCAAATTACTCGCTTTAGGAGAGTCGGTCGAGAAAGTGGCTACGCTGACCGAATTATCTTTGGATGACGTGCAGAAGCTTCGGGCGACTCAAGCCTGAGGGTGGGTGACTCGGCATGTTGCGGCGGTGGTAAAATCGGCTTCTATGATGTAGCCGACATGTCCTTTGGAGACCAACCTCAACGAACCTGGATACGAAAGGAGTTGCGACAGGTGTCCAAGATGGCCGAGGAACTGTATCAAGAAGGCCGCCAAGAAGGTAAACGGGACCAGACTCTCGTCTTCGCACGCAAATTACTCGCTTTAGGAGAGTCGGTCGAGAAAGTGGCTGCGCTGACCGAATTATCTTTGGATGACGTGCAGAAGCTTCGGGCGACTCAAGCCTGAGCGTGGGAGACTCGGCATGTTGCGGCGGTGGTAAAATCGGCTTCTATGATGTAGCCGCCGTCTCCTTTGGAGCCCAACATTGACGTGAAACCATGATCGAAATCGTCGCGTTTACGGCAGACCCCGAAATTTATTCCTGGGGTCAGTGCGACCTGCGACGTGAGCCGCAAACCGCTTTGGGTGGATGCCCCTGGCCTTAACCATGGGGAGGATGTCCACTATGTGGGTATTTCAGAGATGGCTTCCAGCCATATGGGTGAAGTCCCAAAAACCTCTCCGTCTTCCAACAAAGCGCGACAAGACCAAAACTCCAGACGTTGGCCTCTCGCGCTATGCCATCTATGGTGAAAGGATGTCGTATTGACGGACAGCCGAAGAATCGTATCCCCACCCTTAACAATTTCGATTTCCGCTATGGGTTCACTGGTAAGCACTTGTAACGAAAAATCCACCTGCTCTTCGTTAACAATAGAACCGACCGGTTTGTCGTTGCACATGAAGCGTATATCCGCGCCTAATCCTGAGCTTGCATACGTGCGGCGATTTTGAAACGCCTCATACAGCGCCTCCCTGGTCAACGCACTAACCTCGGCACCACCTCGAGCTTGTCCTCTATGGTCGCCCCCCGCAATAAAGCCGACACGATATCCACAGCGGTGAGCCTCTATCTATCACCCATGCAACTGAGCGATCCGTTTTCAAGTAGGAAACAGTGCCATAGACACCCGGCTGTTCATGTTGCCCTCGATAATCTTGGAAAATCTCGACGACAGGAGTCATACGGTCATCATAAACCCACGTTTCGCACCCTTATACCTAGATATTGTATCGTGCCATGATCATCAGGGTACATATTGATTGGAATATTTGATGGGCACAATATATTGGGCTGAGTCGAAACGCTTAACCCCAATATATGGAGGCGCGAAACGTGGATTCAAGGAAATACGCTTCCGTAAAGTAAGCCGGTGGAGACTCGTCCCTACAACCTGACTGATCTGGGGATGTATGTAAATAAATCCTAAATTCCGCAAAACCTCACGCGGAATACCTGTCATGAATGGTTTCGACGCCCTTTTCAGCTGGTCTGGTGCCTTGAGCGAGAACTGTGGCCTCCTGACTGTACACGTGTACAGTTCCTGGGGCAAATAACTGCTAAAACAAATCACATGATATCTATGTACATCGCATCATAAGGTGTATAATTTACCTGATTGCGTGGCGGGGATGTTCCCCGCCGGAGCAAGCCAGCTACCGGACTGCGTGACCGGCTAAGGGGAAACGCCGCTGGGAAATCCGCCGTGCATCGCACGGAGTACCAGCGTGGGGGCCCACTTTACCCGCAAGGGGACGGGACAGGCAAGAAGGTGGCGGTTGGGGGCCGAATCCCCCCTGTCGCCGGAAGGAAGCTGAGTACCCGAGCAAAGCCGCCTGGGGGCTTTGCGATGACGGGAACGGCCACGGCTACCGGCAGGACTTTCGAGGTGGCGGTTCCGACCCTGCGGAGGGAGAATGCCGGAGACGGCTAGGAGCAAAACTGCGGCCTCCGAAAGAGCGAATAATCCCAGACGTGTTCAAGAATGTGCAGATCTAGGAGATTTCTGCATGGGTCTGTGCAAATATGCTTAAGCACGTTATAGCGGTGGGTGATCTGCCCCTTGGGACCTCTTGATGATCGCACATCCGATGCGACCGCTATCCTACTTTCGAGAGATCCCCCGCCCTTAACCCTTTCATCACCGAAAAGAAGGGTGCCGGTTCGGCACCCTTCTTCGATCCGAATCTCGTTCGCTACTGTTACTGTGTCTGCGAATGCAATCCTGCCTCTGCGGTTAATCGACGGAGACCGTTCACCACATCCCTCATAGGCGCAATCCAAACTCATCCATCCTTCACCCTCAGGTTCGTGGGAGTGGGAGCTCAGTTTCCATCTCTCATAGGTGCAATCCAGACTTACAGAATAACTTCGATGAACGCAAATTGTGGTACTTCATTTTCACTACGTTTCCATCCCTCATAGGCGCAATCCAAACTGTTGCGAGCCTTCGGCTGAGCACGCGGAACAGAGTCGTTTCCATCCCTCTTAGGTGCAATCCAAACCTCCTAAGATGGAAAGGATGATTCCAATGTTTCAGTGTTTCCATCCCTCTTAGGTGCAATCCAATCCACCGAATACGTTCCCCAATCGAAAAAGTGAGTTCACGTTTCCATCCCTTTTAGGTACAATCCAAACCCCTCAATCCCTGACCGCGCCTCATTCAGTATACACCCTGTTCCTGCCATCATTTAGGTCTTAACATTTGTCATCCTCCTCCGCGACCGCCCCCGAAAAACTGCTGGTTTTCCACGAGTTCGTAGTGCAACATCTAGCAAAGCGCCTTCGAATGTTTGATGTTCATCACACGCTACGAGTGGGGACGTTCATCTTTAGGCGGTACATTCGGGATCTGATGTCCACGCCAGCTTTTTTGAATGGTTTCGTGATACTGAATCGGCATCGGTTGGGGCAACGGAGGACGCTCCTTGGCTGTCTGACGAGTTGAAGATTCGGACGTAGCACGGGTCTCTTTTGGCGAGTTTACGGCCATTACAGTCACCTCCCTAAAAGAAAATAAAGTCGATCCAACCACTACAATAGCGACGATGAGAGCCACAGCGGATATATTCCAGTATAGGCCCTTTTGGGCCACAATGTCACGATTTCTTTGGACGTCGGCGTTTAGGTTGGTCACTAAGGCCAAACTGTCCTCTGTGTCGTTACCCTGATCACGCGTCCAATTGTAGAGTGCCTCACCATTCGGTCCCGTATACACCGTTCTTACCCAAAGAGAGCAGATACATCCGAGGACGCTGATTACTAGAGGTGTGAAAAAGATCCACCGTAAATATTCCGGCATGGGGTGCAACACCGCAATAAACGCCCCTAGAGCACCATCAAATGCGAGAAGGCCAATAGCCTTGGTCTCCAGGGAGGTGTACGTATCGAATTGCCATGCTAGTTGTTGGGTCGCCAAGGCGACTAATGCTTCGACAAAATTCATAAACGAATCTCCTCTTGAGGAATCTAAAACCTTCCTGGTCTTGATGTCAATGTGCGGCAAGGCACTCTGAGGTGTCGTACATGATACGGTCAGACACGGCCAGCGCCTCTTCGTCGTCAGAGACCATGCCCAGATGAATCACGCCGATATCCAGCCCTCCGGCTTTGCTCGATTCAGGCAAAACGGGTTCGACCAGTTCTTGGGTGATGGTCAAGTATACTCCTCGTGGATCACAATTGATGGTTTGACTTGAGGAGAAAAACCACTGAATTCGCTCATAGGGCCATCGCCAATCGTTACGAAATTTCGTCGATATTCATCCGCGAGGAGTATAGAGTTCACCAAAGCCCAACTCCGCTTGCACCAGCAGCCCGGTCGGCATCGCCTCCGGAAGATGCCTCCAAATGGGTTCACGCCTCCGACTGCTGAGTAAGAGCAGACGCTGCCCTTGAATCTTAAGCGCTTGGCGCTAAAAAAGGGGTTAAAGTATCGACGGAACCAATAGGGGTACCGCGCTCGTTTGTCCCTATGCTTTCTCTTCGTGTGAATCCCGTCGATAATGGCGCAGAACTTCTCGATGAGCGCTTGATCTGTGAATGCAGTCCCGCCTCCGCGGTCAGTCGGCGGACATCGTTCGCCGTTTCTTCATACACTTGGCCTGAATCCCCCAAGGCTAAAGTCCGTGGGGTTCTTTTTTATCCGCCCTTCTTCGGAACTCTCGCATCCTCATTTCATGGATATTACAACATTTCCGACACTGGGACGGTTTAAAATAATTTGTTCGCACGTCCTAAATATAGTTTCCATCCCTTATAGGTGCAATCCAGACTTTAAAATGACAGGAAGAGGGCTTTCATGCTCACCAAGTTTCCATCCCTCTTAGGTGCAATCCAAACCCCTCAATCTCTGACCGAGCCTCATTCAGTATACACCCTGTTCCTGCCATAATTTAGGTCTTCAAGGTTGACATCCTCCTGTGCTTCTGCGTTTGGCAAACGCATCGGTACGGTCACGGTGTAGCCAAAGTCGATTACCTCGGGACTTTCATGGATCTCGGATAGCGCACGACCTGCCCAGCCCTTCCAAGGCTCTTTGGTATGCCATACAGCACCTGGTTGTACTTGTAATATGGGCACTTTCCACGGACTGGGATGCTGAGGCCCCCAAACCCGTCCGTACTTGGTATGCAAGTGATAAAAGCCGTCCATGGGGGCGTTTACCGTCGGAACCCCATGGCCGAGCCAGACTTCGCCATTGGCCTCCGCCACGCTCGGCCACTCCCATTCCCGCCACTCCACCCACTCCACCTGTCCGAAGCCCGAACTGATTTCTCCGCCAATCCCTTGATAACTGAGGACCCGCGCCAGCATCTCCACCTCCGAATTGGGCTCGGACCATATATAGATCTGGAGCCGTGCGGATGACCACCAGCCTTCTCGGGTAAAGAGTTCGCCGTCGCGGGCCCCTCCGGTGATGCGGTCCACTCCCGTATGCACCGTGTGGACCGACACCGTGTGCGGCCGGGGAGTTTCGAAGGTCTGGTTCTCGTCACCTTGTCCGCCAACCACGGCCCAAAACTCTTGATACGTCAAAAGTCGCGACGCCTTCCAACGTTTTCGATCCTCTAACGCTTGGATTCTCCCCGCCTTATCCGTCTCAGACCATCGAGCACGGGTGTAGGAGGATCCCGCCGGACGAGGCAGGGTATCCTCGAGCCAGGCGTCGGAGACCACGAAGGGCGGTGTTTGTTCGCGAAACTGATCGAGCCAGGATCGCATCGAGGCCTCCGAATGACAGTCGCGGTAGGCCCACGCCAGTTGGCCCATCAAAAGATCGCTGGTAGGCCACTGGGTGAACGGAGCGAGTGGTTTGAGCGTCCATCGATACCACATCAGTCCTGGGCCTCAGGCCAGACCGTCGTGACCTCGACATCGTCCAACCGCACCTGGCCACTTCCTCGCGACCCGCCACCGCCGAGAGCATCATGGGCCAGCAACCGAATCATCTCCTCGATAGTCTGCCGCATCTTGGATTGGTCGTCTCCCTGATACACCCGAACTCCGAGGACGAAATCAAACGTCGTCCCTGCCGGGACTCGCTCTTGCACACGGGGATGCTCGGCCACGTGGGTTCGGCGGTTAATCGTATTTTCGTATTTCTCTTCCACATAGAACAGGCCGCGGGCCTCCGCCGCTTCGGTCAGCGCCCGTGTCGATTCCCCGGTCAAGAACGCGTCGCGAAAGAGAAAACGGGTCGGCTTCAAATCATGCCGCGGAGTCCGATGCGGACCAAAATAGGTACAGACCCGACACTCCGGCCGAGCACACCCACAGGGGGCGCCATTATGCCCTTTGCCATCTGCCGCCTCTAACAAGCTTCGGAACTTGCCTTTCAAACTGCTGCCCGGCAGGTAGGGCAGTTGCGTGGTGGGATGCCGGACCACGGGGTTGT
Organism: Bacillota bacterium; assembly: GCA_023475835.1. Lineage (GTDB taxonomy): Bacteria > Bacillota > Sulfobacillia > Sulfobacillales > Sulfobacillaceae > JAMCVM01. Next base: position 6,058 of record JAMCVM010000037.1, read on the forward strand.
CGACGCCTCCAATCTCCAGTGTGTCTCTTCCGCCTCCGACATGACAGCCGGTCACGCAGGTTAAGCGAGCGCGCACTTGCCAAATTTGTTGCAAATGCGGGTTCGCATCGTTCCTTCTACTGGGGTCGGGCATGATGGCTACCTCCTCTATTCGGCGCGGTGGGTTCATTTTCGGTGGGGAAGTAGGCCACCACGCTCTCGAAGTGTTTCACAAAGCCTTGAAACTGTTCCCAACTCTGGATGGCCTCGGCTACATTGCGTTCGATGAACATCGAAAAAAACTCCTGGGCGAGTTGTCGTTTGACCGCATAATGGGCTTGGGGAATCAGGGAGTACAGTTCACTCTTCTTGGCCTCAAAGTGGCGTCCGCCGTCCATACTCCGTTCAATCGCCTTGACTCGGTTAAAAAATCGCCGAAGGGCATGCGGCGTGGTGCGGTGCTTGAGATTGTCGACGACAAACTGCGCTTCTTCGAGATAAATCGCCGGACGATAGCCCCCCGATGGCAATAAATAGCCATCGGGGTCGGTAAGATAGTTGCTCCGGGTCACTGGCACCGGTGCCATGTTCATCCCTCATTTCGTGACTTCATTAGGTCGGCCCTAGACTCCTAGGTTGACTAGGGAAACTAACAGTGGAATCAGGGCAATGCGGGCAACGCATCCTGGGTCATCGGGATCGGCGTAGGTCATCAGCCACTCACGCACCGGGCGCTGCTCCGGTTCCATAAAATTTCGACGGATTTCATAGGCGATCCCGGGAAACCACGCGGCTTGTTGTTCCGCCGCAGGACGGTGCCCCACATATTCGGCCAGCTGTCGCAGTCGATGGAGTGCACTACCCCCCATTAATTTCTGCTGTTTGTACGTGGAGATTTTCGTGGCTTCTTCCAAGAGAGCTTGGTAGCGCGACCAACTGAGCGGCGTCCCATCAATCGCCACCTGGTTTCTCCCCATCTCCCGCCCTTGTTGCCTCCTCTCTTCGGAAGCGACCTCTTTGGCACAGTGAAGCGCCGCTTCCACTCTCTCGGTGGCCAAGGCCAAGGATAAATGCGGAGGCACCAAGGCGATGCCCGCCGAAAGGGTGAGTTCGTCATGAAATCCGGTATATTCCTGAAAGGCTTGGTGGAGAGTCAGGGCAAATCGTGCGATTTGCCTGGCTCCTCCGATCAAGTAGACCTCATCGCCTCCCGAAAACACGGCATAGAGCGAGGCTCCATTGCTCTCCATCAGGGCTCTCAGGCCTTCGGTGAAGAAGCGGTCTAAGGCTTCACTCAAGGTCATGACGCGATAGACATCGTGTCCGACCGGCGGCCCGTCCAAGAGTCCGACCGCAAACACCGTGGCTAGGTGGTCCACGTCGGCCTTCAGATATCCCAGTTGACCGGGAGAGGTCTCGTCTGGAGCGTCCAGCGCGGCTAAACAGGAAAAGGAATAGAGTTCTCCACGGTGGACGGGCTCCGGATCACCCGACGAAAGACAGTGGGGGCAATGCTCAGGCGCGATGGGTAGCGAAAGGTGCATCCAAGACACCGGGGTCGCCGTCGGATCAGAGGGTGCAGTGGGCGCATTCATCGCTCGGTAGATTCCGGCATGAGGCCGGCGTTCGCTGAGATCTAAGCGATATCGCCCGCTGAGGGGAATCATGCCTTGGCTATCTTGGCGGAGTTGGATCCAGTGCATTCGCCACACGTTGGTCCCGATTTTTCGGTCGAGCGCACATGCTTCACAAAGGCCATCAGATTCTTCGGCGGGGTTCTCTTCACAGACGATACAGCGTGGCAACCCTAGCGTATTCCTCCAGACCCAAGGATCGGTTTCCGCTCCCGACGTTCTTAGCACGTCCGCCCATGGCTGACGTTTTTGGATGACAATGTCCTCGCGCAATGATTCCAGGACGTGGGTATAGCGCGCAAAGAACTCGTCTGCGGTCACCCGACGTTCGGCGACCACCAGTTCTACCCGGGCATGAGTCGTTTCTTTCAGCCAACCATTCACCGCGCTGGCCCAGGGTCGAAACGACTCCGAGGGCGGCAGCAAGAGGGAAAAACCGCCGCCCGCTGTAGCGAGGGTCAAGAGGCCCGTGCCCGTTCGCTCCACGCTGGCCGCCCAGGGCAGGCCCAGGGCAATCCAACCAATCCGGGCACTCCGTGCCCGAAGCGTTTTGGCCAGGCCCTTCACCCCTACTCGGTGCGCGGCCAAGACATAGCTTTGAATGCCCGACAAGTCGCCGTAGATGACTTGGGCTCGACCTTCTTCAGCGGCCAAGCGCCAAGCCACCTGCATCCGCAAGAAAATCGGCAGCGGAACCACGACACCGCCCGGTTTCATTTGAATCCCAAAGCCATAGGCCAATCGATCGCTTTCGGCGATGACTTGCTCTAACAGAGATTCTGGCTCTCCCTGGATCCGGCCCAGCGTCTGCGCCATTTGGGTGACGCATGCCCTCCACGTTTCACGAAACTCGGTGATATCCAGGGGATGGCTATGGGGCACGGGCGACGGCTGGGGTGCCACATAGGACGTCGGCGTTGGGGCCGGTTGGTGGAGCGAGACGAGATTAAAAATGCTGGTGAGCGGCACCACGTCCCCGACATCGGATCGCGGGTGTCCCTGGAACGCCCTTGGGCCAGAGCCCACCGCCATCGGGCGGCCTGCCCAACGAGTCCACGCATCGAGCACCCAAGCCAACACCTCGACCGCGGCCATCACGGCAACACCTCCTGCGCTGGGTCCACTAAGAACCTCTCGAAACAGCCGAATCCGAGACCATTTCGACGCCCGAGCCCAATGTCGTAGAGCAGTTGTAGAACGGCGGGATCGCCCTCCACGATGAATCTCCCCCGGTATCCGACCACCGGCGTGGTCCCATACCAGCTGCGCACTTGGGTGCTCTCCAACGCACGGATAGCCACAGGGGATGCGGCTTCTCCCAAAAATTGACGGGCCTTGGCGGCCGCGTTGTGGGCGATATGTGCCCCAAATTGGGGGTCTTCGGGAGCATAAGAGACGATGCGTCCATTCACATTGTCATCGGCCACAATCGGCGACAGCGTGGTGACACCCATCACCGAATGCTGCCAAGGTACACTGGGCTCGACTTCCATTCGGGTAATCAATGCCTCTTGCGAGCCCAGCATCAGCTTGGGAGTAGCTTGCAATTTCTGCAAGACCTCAAAAGCATCTTTGGCACCAACAAAGCTTAACCACCAGTTCATTGGGCCCTTGAAGACCAGCGTGTGCTGAGTGACCTCAGCTCGTCCCAGCAAGCGGGAAAAGGTGAACGGTCGAAATCCTTGGGAAGCATGCCAGCCCGCCACGTCGGCCGGGGACCATAGCCGATAGAACGCTCGTTGTAATATGCGGTGATGGGCTATAGGCAGCGAAATCGTGTTAGAAAAGGTCAAGCGAATGCGCATAACTTCCCCTCGATTCATTCATGCCAACGGCAATTCTTCAGGATAGGATCCGACCATTCGACATCATACTACTCTTTATCCTCAATTTTAGCATCATTTTCAACAACGGGGCGGGTTGATTGGGTCCTGATCAGCGGCCACCCGACCCGTCCGCTACGCTAAAAAATGGTCAACGCCCTTTCGCCCCCCTGGAAGCACCCGACCCACGCCGACCAGAGGTTGGCCAGGCTGCCAGCGGGCTGTTGACCGAATTGGGTCCACCTCTCAAGGGTTCGGCTGCATCGGGTATCTGGTGGACGATCTCGGCTTAGAGAAAAACCACCATGGAGTGTCGGATGACGATGACTTTGGGATTGCGATCGTCCTGACCCCCTGCCGCATGGATCCATTCACGCCTTAGGCCAAAAGCTGCGCCCCAGCATAGTCGGCCTGAATGACAACCCAACCGACCGGGTCGACGTGCCGTCGGTAGAAGACGGCCAGGCGTTGATTTCGGACCAGGACTTCATCGTTTTCGCCGCCAGGTTCGGCCCCTTACGGGACCAACCCACTCAAACCCAGGGTTATGGCTAACGCGTTGTGCCTTGGGTTTGACTAATCCACGACGACGTAAGCCCTTAACTACTCCGCTCCACTCCGAATACTATATACTCGGCATTAAAGATTCTGATACTGGTGCCGACCAGGTTTGAGTGCCTTGGTCTTCTTCATCAAGGAGTACGTTTCAATTCTCTAGTGCCGAATATATAGCTATCGCCGAAGGAGATCTGAATATGGCCAATGGCCTGCTTTCATGGATGTTTCATGCCAAACGTCGAACCCGTATGTTAGTTCTTTTAGCTTTGTTTGGACCAGGCATCATGGTCATGCTGGCCGACACCGATGTAGGCAGTGCGATTACCGCGGCCCAATAAGGGGTGCAGTGGGGCTACACCATGATTTTTCCGCAAGTGATTTTGATGCCTGTTCTCTTTATGGTACAAGAGATGACGGTTCGGCTGGGCATTGTCACCCAAAAGGGACACGGCGAAGCGATCCGAGAGCAGTTTGGGCTGCGATGGGGACTCATCTCGGTCAGCGCGCTGTTTTTATCGTCGGTAGGTGCTTTGATTACGGAATTTTCGGGAATCGCTGGAATCTCCCAACTGATCGGTCTGCCGGTCTGGCTCGGAGTGAGTATGGCCGCGATGGCGTTGATAGCGATTGGCCTGTCGGGATCCTACCAACGGGTAGATGGATTGGAATTGCCCTGGGGTCGTTGGAAGTCGCCTTTTTCGTGACCGCGATTTGGTCTCATCCGCACCTCTCCGCTCTGGCCCGGGGAATGGTGACCGTGCCGATCTTCCGTTCGAGATATCGCTTCTCGTTAGCCGCCAATGTGGGGGCGGTAGTTATGCCTTGGATGATTTTTTACCAACAGGGCGCGGTAATTGACAAACAGTGGACGACGAGGCTACTAAAAACGGCGCGATGGGACACCGGGATCGGGGCGGTGATGACGCAAGCGATTATGATTGCGATGGTCATTACGGCGGCGGCTACACTCAGAAGTCATCATATCACCAGTTTGCAATCGGTTTCCCAAATTAGCCGTGGGTTGAGTGCGGTTCTGGGTGGTGTCGTGGGCAAATTGACGTGGGGTGCGGGCCATTTTGGGGGCAGGCTTTGTCGCCGCGCTGGTAGCGTCGTTGGCGGGAGCCTGGGGTATTAGTGAAGTCTTTGGTCTTCCGCATAGCTTAAATCATCGGCTCAAAGACGCCCCGGGATTTTATATCATCTATACCGTGGCCCATGTCTTGGGTGCACTGGTCGTCATCGCCAGCATCGATTTGGTGCAACTGACTATCGATGTGGAAGTGATGAATGCCATCTTGTTGCCCGTGGTCCTCGGATTCTTGCTGTCCCTGGAGGCCTGGGTGCTACCTCCTCAATTTCGGATGCGGGGGAGTTACCGATATCTGGTGTGGGCCGTTTCCGGTCTCGTGATGGCCTTTGGCTTATACACCCTGATTACGGTGGTTTAGAAAAATGGAGTTTCGGACGTGGGATTGGTGGCTGACGGATGAAGCCATCGGCTGAGACATCGACCAGCAGCCATCGGTCGCATGGCATCGCGACTGCCTTATCCGCATTGTTCTGGCCGACCTTAAAACCCGTTACCGGACTGTGGACTTTGCGGTTTTTTTACCACCTAGAGATTGAATGCAGTTAGTTCCTCTCGTGTCAATTTGTATAGCACCGCTATACATGCTATACATGCATTGGCTTGGTTTCAGAATCGAAAGCACATTTGCGTAGACTACTTCCAATATTTACGTGGACAAATCCGCTCGCCAGTGCTACCGTGCTTCGTGGAGGCGATGCCCCGTGAATGCGGAGTTACAACGATGGTATCAATTATTGGCGCCATTTCGAAGGGTATTTACAGCCCCTGGAGCAGACCGCTTTATCGAGTTGCTAACGGCGTGGATTCTTTGCCCTGGCCGTCGCACCGGCACGCGTTTGTGGCAAATGGTCGCCGGGGCCGACCGGCCCCGGTATGAGGCCTATGTGGCGTTTTGTCGCGAAGGCCGGTGGCCCAAGAGAGCCGACTTGC
>JAMCVM010000086.1 GCA_023475835.1 Bacillota bacterium
TTCGCCACTCGACACCGGGAGTGAGCTTGATTTCGCCACCTCCCCATCATGACATTTATTCGATCGAAGACTTAGCGCAACTCATTTACGACCTTAAAAATGCCAATTCGCTGGCGAGAATTACCGTCAAACTGGTGTCGGTGGCGGGAGTCGGCACCATAGCTGCGGGTGTGGCCAAGGGGAAGGCGGACGTGATTCTAATTTCTGGGTACGACGGAGGCACCGGCGCAGCTCCAGAGACAAGCATCCAGCATGCGGGACTTCCTTGGGAACTAGGGTTAGCGGAGACCCATCAGACGCTGATTCTCAACGGCTTGCGGGATCGCATTCGAATTGAGGTAGACGGAAAGCTTTTAACGGGACGCGACGTAGCAGTGGCGGCACTCCTTGGAGCAGAAGAATTTGGATTTGCCACTGGCCCTCTAATTAGTTTGGGCTGTGTCATGATGCGGGTTTGTCATCTAAATACTTGTCCGACAGGCATCGCCACCCAGAATCCCGTCTTACGTGCTCGTTTTCGTGGCGATCCAGCGTACGTGGTGAACTTCATGAGGCTAATTGCACAAGATTTGAGGAGCTACATGGCCAAACTGGGATTTCGCAATGTCGATGAGATGGTTGGCCGTTCGGACCGGCTGAAGGTGGCTCCTCGCCTTGACCACTGGAAGGCCAAGGGACTCGATCTCCGTCCCATTTTGCACGTGCCGGTGGCTACAGTGGCCCCTAAGGAGCGTCGCGTTTGGCAAGATCATCGTCTAGGCGAGTCGATTACGGCAAAGGAATTGCTTTCAGTGGCTGCACCAGCATTGGCTGAACAGAGATCGGTGCGCGCAACGTTCGAGATTCACAACACAGACCGAGCCGTGGGGACGATGTTAGGCAGTGTCATTAGCAAACAGTTTGGGGCAGATGGGCTCCCTGACGATCGCATACGACTCCAATTTCAGGGGTCGGCGGGACAAAGCTTTGGGGCCTTTGTGCCCCACGGGGTGACCCTTCACCTAATCGGCGATGCTAACGATTATGTGGGCAAGGGCTTATCGGGTGGGAAGATCATCGTTCATCCCGATGCGAAAGCTCGTTTCGCGGCAGAAGACAACGTTATCGTGGGTAATGTCGCCCTTTATGGCGCAACGTCGGGTGAAGCCTATATTTCTGGGTTGGCAGGCGAGCGATTTGCCGTGCGTAACAGTGGCGCGGTGGCTGTGGTAGAAGGGGTTGGCGACCACGGCCTTGAGTATATGACGGGAGGAAAAGTTGTGGTTTTGGGCCGTACCGGGCGAAATTTTGCTGCGGGCATGTCAGGGGGCATAGGTTACGTGTTTGATGTGAACGGCACTTTTGAACGGCAGATTAATGCCGACATGGTCATTTTGCAACGTTTAGCTCAGCCCGAAGAGATCCACGAACTGCACTGCTTGATTATTCGGCATGTGGCCTATACGGAAAGCCGCCGGGGCCGTGAAATTCTTGAGCACTGGGATGAGGCCATCGCCAAATTTTGGATGATTGTTCCTACGGACTATCTAAGGATGCGTCAGAGCATCCGCCAGGCTGAGGCGGCCGGAATGACGAACAAAGCAGCGGTGATGCATGCTTTTGAAGAAAGCCAGCGAGATCTGGTGCGAAGCCCTGGAAATTGACGCTAAATGCATCGACAAACGTTTGGTGGTATTGGGAGGAGGATACTCATGGGGAAAATCACTGGGTTTTTGGACTTTGCTCGCCAAGAGACTCCCGAACGAGAGCTGGAGGTTCGAATCGCTGATTTCGGTGAGATCTATCGTTCGCTCTCTTCGGAGGAACTATCCACACAGGGAAGTCGTTGCATGGATTGCAGTGTTCCTTACTGCCAAAGTGGAATTTTGCTACACGGCATGACCTCTGGCTGTCCAACCCACAATTTGATTCCTGAGTGGAATGATCTCGTCTACCGTGGTGCTTGGAAAGATGCCTTGAATCGACTCTTTAGCACCAATAATTTCCCGGAGTTTACGGGACGGGTGTGCCCTGCGCCCTGCGAAGGATCATGCACGGCGGGACTTCATGGTGACGCGGTAACGATTAAACAAATCGAGCGAGAGATTGTCGAACGTGGGTTTCGTGAGGGATGGGTTCAACCGCGGCCGCCGAAGTACCGTACCGGCAAACAGGTAGCCGTCGTGGGTTCAGGGCCGGCCGGGCTCGCGGCCGCCGCGCAATTGAACAGCGCAGGACACTGGGTGACCGTTTTTGAGCGGGCTGATCGGCCGGGCGGACTCTTAACGTACGGGATTCCCAACATGAAATTGGATAAGGACGTCGTCGCGCGACGAGTAAAGCTGATGGAAGCTGAGGGTGTACGTTTTGTTTGCCACATCGAAATCGGTGTGGATTATGCCGTGGACGGACTCAAACCAGATTTTGATGCAGTGGTTCTCTCGATTGGAGCAAATAAGCCGCGCGATTTGGACCTCGAGGGTCGCGAGCTCGCAGGCATCCATTTTGCCATGGACTTTCTACGAGAAAACACGCGGCATCTTTTGTCTGGGGATTTTCGGCGTACGTCGATTTCTGCGCAAGAGAAGCACGTAATCGTGATTGGCGGAGGCGACACCGGTACGGATTGTGTAGCCACAGCTTTACGTCAAGGCTGTCGTGGACTGGTGCAGTTGGAAGTGTTAGAGGCAAATCCATCCGAGCGTCCGTCAGACAACCCCTGGCCAGAATATCCTCAAGTGTATAAAGTGGACTATGGTCAAGCCGAGGCCCGTAACCGGTTTGGCCAGGACCCTCGAGCGCACACGGTGGCCACCAAGAGATTTATAGGCAACAACTCGGGTATGGTGGTCGGGGTCGACACGATTGGCGTGTCTTGGAAAACGCTGGCTAATGGGCAGAGGCAGGCGATCGAAATTCCGGGGACCGAAGCAACTATTTCGGGAGATTTGGTTCTGTTGGCTCTCGGCTATCTAGGGCCGGAGGATCCATTACTGGACCGCTGGGGTGTCCAACGGAACTCCAGTTCCAATATCCAAGCACCCTATGGTTCGTTTGCCACTAGTATCGACGGAGTATTTGCCGCTGGCGATGCTCGTCGGGGCCAGAGTTTAGTCGTGTGGGCGATCAATGAGGGACGAGCTTGCGCCCGGGAATGCGATCGTTATCTGATGGGATCGACTGATCTGCCCTGACGTTTGCGAGAGAACAACCGGCGAATCATCCGGTGGCCTGTCGTTGGTCTAGAGGTTTGTTGATTGTTGACGATCACTCGAGACCGCTCTGCTATTGAGAGGGTATGATAGGAGAAAAGCGGCCAATGCGACTTAAACCCTGGGACTAAGGGCCGTGTGGGAACTAATTTCAATCAGCCGTAGGTTGGAAAATCGAGGAGGAAAGTTTGTGAATCTGAACAGGATGGGACTAGTGCTTTCGGTCAATGTTGGGCGATCTCGACGTCGACGTCGGAGGTCGTCCCGAGCATCCGAGTCCGAAGCTGACGTCTACGAAACCGCCATTGAAAAGCGTCCCGTAGAAGGCGGTGTGTTTGTGGGCCGTATCAATCTTTGTGGCGACCAGCAAGCGGACCTGCACAATCACGGAGGCCCCGACAAAGCTGTTCATGCTCACTTCCTTGTGCACTTGCACTGGTTTTCGGAGCTTGCCGGCTGGCCCATACCGCCGGGGTACATGGGCGAAAATCTTACTCTGGCAGCGTCTGAAAGCGGTGTCGAACTTACGGAAAAAGACTTTTGCCTGGGAGACATTGTGGCCGTCGGATCGGCGCGCCTGCAAGTCAGCCAGCCCCGGATCCCATGTTTCAAACAGGCTGACCAACTCAAGGTCCCTGACCTGGTTTCCAGAGTTGTTCGCGAAGGGCGCACGGGCCTTTATTTCCGTGTGTTGGGTGAAGGGACGGTCACCGCCGGCGATGTCCTTCGATTGGAAGCGCGTCCACATCCAGAGTGGACGATCGAGGTTCTGAACCGACTGCTCCGATCGCCCAAAGATCCAGAAGCTTGGGCGGAATTGGCCCACTATCCAGAACTTGGAGTCGATCTTCGCAGGCGGGTTGTGGAATGGACTTGACGGCATGAGAGCCAGCAGATCGGGCCGTCATGGTCTTTAAATCGTCAGGAGAGCGGTCTCGTGCACTTTGTGAAGACCTCAGATGTCGCATCGGTGTAAGAGAGCAGGATGGTCATTGAGATTACGCCGGAGCATGTTGTGACAACGATCACGATCCTATGAGAGCCTAAGCTCGATGATAGGATCTGAAAAAATTCAGTGCGATAGTCGCAGGCACAGTGCATGTTCTGACACAGCGATTTGGAGACGTTGTCCAACTAGGGAGGCGTTCAGTGATACCGCATTTAAGTCATCATCGGGAGGCAACAGAGATGGACGTTGAAGCCGTGGTGCCCCGAGGGTTTTGCCATGGGGTTGTCGAAGCGATGACATTGGCTCGAAACGCCGCCCGAAATCCCAAGACGCCACGACCGATTTTCGTTTTGGGAATGCTGGTTCACAACCAGCATGTCATCGAGGAACTTAGACAGATGGGCGTTATGACCCTCGACGGATCTGACCGCCTGCAACTTCTGGAACAAGTTCCCGAGGGTGCCACCGTGATATTTAGTGCACACGGAGTCAGCCCGGCAGTTCGTCTGAGGGCAGAAGCTCGCGCACTTCACGTGATCGATGCGACGTGCTCCGACGTGTTTCGGACCCACCAGGTGATTCACGATTCGGTGGAACGCGGCTACTTTATCGTATACGTAGGAACCAAAAACCACCCAGAGCCCGAGGGAGCCTTAGGCCACGCGCCGAGTGATCATATCGCGTTGGTCACGGGAGTTCAAGACGTGGCCAAGATTCCTTTTGCTTCCGACTCACCAATCGCGGTGATTACCCAAACAACGCTTAGTCAATGGGATACGGAAGAAATCGTGCAGGCTACTGTCCAACGTTATCCCAAGGCCGTCGTATTTAACGAAATTTGCATGGCAACCCAACTCCGTCAGCATGCGATATATGAAGCCAGCCGTCGTGTGGATGCCGTCTTAGTGGTGGGAGATGCTCGAAGCAACAATACCAAGAAATTAGTGGAAGTAGCCTCAAGGCAGGGAGGTGTGCCTGCGTTTCGCATTGATAACGCGGATCAATTGGACAACATAAATCTCGAACAATTTAAAAAGATTGCGGTAACAGCAGGATCATCGACGCCGTCCGTCGTAACCCGCCAGGTTATTCGCCAATTGCGAACGGGCACTGGTTCAAAAAATTTGGAGGCAGAGACGACAACGATCGAAAAAGCCACCGACTGAATGATCGATGACTTCAAGGCGTTAAATCCTCTTGTTAAAACAATCGAATGAGGATAAGAGCCATCATCGAGATGGCTGATCAGATGATGACACTACCGAGGAGAGTGAGCAGAATGCTGACACAACTTGCTCCAGGATATTATTTGCATAAGCCCGATGCTGTCGCCGACTTAGGAGCGTTGCTGAGCGCGAGTGGATATCGAAAAGTTCTTATTGTTTCAGGATCTCGTAGCTATCAAGCGGCACAAACGGCCTTGGAATCGACTTTGAATCACTATGGAATTAGCTGGAGACTGAGTCGTTATCAGGGTGAATGCAGCGACGAAAACTGTCTTCAGATCGTTAAAGAGGTTGGCGCTGACTGGAACGTGGTGGTTGGGGTCGGAGGCGGAAAAGTTATCGATTTAAGCAAACTTGTGGCTTGGGAGTTAACGGTTCCCTTGATCACTGTCCCTACACTGATTTCCACGTGCGCCGCGACTACTTCAAACGCCGTGGTTTACGACACCGCGGGACGCGTGAAAGAGAGCCGGGTTGGTAAGATTGCGCCTCAAATGACGTTGGTAGACGACACGATTTTGCGCGGCAGTCCTAAGTCGTATTTCGCGAGCGGCTTGGGCGACACCTTGGTTAAGCCGTACGAAGCTATGGTGGGTGCCACTACCAACACCCTGGTGGAAACTTCCGCATTAAAGTTAGCGCAGATTGCAGCGGATTGCGTTCGAGATCACGGGGTGGAAGGCCTAAAGGCCTTTGCCCACGAGACTTCGCTCCCCCTGGTCACCGATCTTACGGATGCAGTCGTCCTTATGGGGAGTTTGGTTGGTGGTCTGGGAGGCGCCGTGTTGCGAGGGTCTGTCGCGCACGCTTTTCACAATGCTCTTACCATGCTACCCGAGGTGCATGATACGTTACATGGGGAAAAAGTAGCGTACGGATTGCTCGTGCAGGAAGTTCTCCTGGATCGATCGAAGGACTCCATTCATGCGCTTCGAGACTTATTGATAGGATTGGAATTGCCCGTTAGCTGGGCCACGCTGACGAGGTTGCCCTACCTTCCGGATTTATCGGTGCTTCGGAAATTGGCGGACTGGACGTTGGCTTCGCCTCTTGTGAAAGGCAGGTTAAACACCATTGACGCGAACCGCGTAGTCGAGGCAATCCGTGAGGTCGAAGACTTTTAGTGAGAGTTGTCTCCTAGGGCAAAATAGTGTTGTTCAGTAAGAATCTGCAAAAATTCAGCAAGGGCCACTTCTAGCAGGGGGCCGTTTTGGAGTTAATTAGCGAGGTAATTAGAAAGAGATGCGGCGTATTATGACGGCAAAGGGCGAAAGTGAGAGCGTTGGGTTGTGCCGACCAAAGAGTGAGTTATCGAAAGCCTGAAGAACGTAATAAGCATCGAATGACGAATCGGCAGGGGCAAATAACTGCTAAAACAAATCACATGATATCTATGTACATCGCATCATAAGGTGTATAATTTACCTGATTGCGTAGCGGGGATGTTCCCCGCTGGAGCAAGCCAGCTACCGGACTGCGTGACCGGCTAAGGGGAAACGCCGCTGGGAAATCCGCCGTGCATCGCACGGAGTACCCGCGTCGGGGCCCGCTTTACCCGCAAGGGGACGGGACAGGCAAGAAGGTAGCGGTTGGGGGCCGAATCCCCCCTGTCGCCGGAAGGAAGCTGAGTACCCGAGCAAAGCCGCCTGGGGGCTTTGCGATGACGGGAACGGCCACGGCTACCGGCAGGACTTTCGAGGTGGCGGTTCCGACCCTGCGGAGGGAGAATGCCGGAGACGGCTAGGAGCAAAACTGCGGCCTCCGAAAGAGCGAATAATCCCAGACGTGTTCAAGAATGTGCAGATCTAGGAGATTTCTGCATGGGTCTGTGCAAATATGCTTAAGCACGTTATAGCGGATTCACATAACTCAATGGGACTAGACTAGATCGCGATCGATCGGCACGTTTTATGGCAATCACCAGAGAGCCCGAACGCCGTATGGCGCCGGGCTCTCTCAGATTTGGACGTGCACGTTTACGCGCATCCGACACAAGCAGCGTGATCCTTATGAGACGGGAAACAGTGCTAGTTTCCGTTCTGGGAGACAGCAAAGATTCGTGGAGATCGAAGCTACTCCGCAGCAGTGGGTTTGGAGGCCAATCCATCGACCGCCAACGGAGCACTGTGCCCTCGAGTCCGTGATCCGTATCCGATAGGTTCGTACTACGCAGGAGCGCGGCGCGAGCCAACCTCGGATGCGCCATATTGCCCACCAAGTTCTTCCCTGTATCACGACGCACCGTTGATATGCCAGATATTATCGGAATGGCCAGAAGCGTTTTGGTGATAAGGAGTTTCACCTTCGGGCACTAGTTTCGAGTTAAGAGGATAGAAAATCGCGTTGGCCCAGATTCTTTATACTCCACAGCGAAGACGCCGGGCTGTTCCGCTTCCAGTTGATAAAGCAACGGCTTGGGGTCGTGATCGTTTACCAAGAGTGCTGAAAATCCGGGGGGAAGAACCGAAAAAGCCGCTAAAATCGTTTGGTGTTTTACTGGTGGTGGCAAGAGCGGAGCATTTATGATTATTACTGGATCGACCATCGTTTAACCTCCCAAGGAATTTGAATGATACCTCAAATAAAATGCTAACATGTTCTATCCTGATGATTCGTGACGACGATCACACGCACTTGATTGAAAGCGCAGGTTCAAGGAACCCTGGACTGTGATTGTGGAAGCGATTCCTCTGCGGGCAAAAAATCACGTGGGCACCCAAGGACAATAGAACGTTGAAATTGCTTTAAAACGGTCTGTGATGAGTTCAGGGGTGGTGGCCGCTGGTTCTTCGAGTCCGCCAGCGGGGATGGAACCGGGGTCCGTTTATATTCGGGGCATTTCCTCGTCAAGGGAGAACACCGTCGACTTTTTGAGCACGGATCCAGTGAGGATGACCCATCAACATGGAGCTTATCATATTTGTTTATGTCCCTAACCGGTTGTGTATTTGATGACACGAAAGTTAGCGAAAATGGTGACAAAACCATTCAAGGCCAACACGTTGGTCTCTTTCCGCAAAAATTCTTCGATATCGTTGATAGTTCACTTTTTCGTCCCTACCCCTACCCCTAGCCCCTAAATGTAGGCCGTCGAGTAAGCCAATACCCAGTGCATGGGCTGACAATTACTGGACAACGCTATATACAGTGATTATGCGTTCGCGATCAGCTGTATATAGGAGTAAGAAAAGGTGATAATAGGATTAAGCTAATAGAGCCGCCGTGATGCGTCTGCAAACCCGCCTGCTCTCGGAGGCGTCCGAAATGGCGCGGAGAATAGCTGAAATAATTTTTTCTCGTATGGCCACGGCAGCCTCTTGGCCTACCTGGCACAGCGCGTAATGGGTCCCTACCGCATCTTGGAAGGGTCACACGAGATTATTCACGAGAGGTGGGCGACCTGTTGTTGGAAGGTAAAACGACTCGGATCTCCGGGGCTGTGGAGTGTCTTCCAAGACTTACGGACGTAGGTTTTAAACTCTCTCCTGCGCTCCGGTGCGTGTCGCCTGATCTCAGTCGCTGCGCGAGACCCCAGTTTACCCCAGAGGCGATTCAAGTTTGCGATCTCAGCCGGGTGCTGATTCGATTGACTGCGGGGTTGCCGGCGGATGGATCCCGCGCTGAAGCGCTGTAGGGACTTTGACTTGCTTGGAACTTAATCGAATCGCCGGGGCGCGGAATGGGAACGCCGCTCGCTGCCCCATCATCTTTACCGTTGGGATTGCAGATTAGCAAAAAGGAAACGAGGGCGTGTTTGCGAAACATAGGGTCTCTAAAAGTGACCAAGCAGTCACGCCGCGCAACTCTAGTCTAACGCTCCACTCCAATCCAATCCTTTAAACGGTCACCATCGACAACTTCGATGATTCCATGCCTAGAATTTACCACTCCGTCCCGTGTTAGTTCTCGCAGTGCCCGACTGACTGTTTCTCGATGAGTCCCTATAATGTGGGCTAAGTCTTCGTGAGTTAGCACAATCGTATTTCCCATACGAGCCGAAAGCGTGAGTACCACCGACGCGACTTGTTGAACCATCGGCCGACCTTGGCGACTTGAAATGGATTCCTGAATGTACCTCAGGCGTTCGGCTAGTTGACGACTTATCTCCAAACCGAACAGTGGGATCTCTTGATGAAGGCGGAGCACCGTTAGTCTAGGAATCCATCCTATGGTCGTCGGAGAGGACAACGCTCGAGCCGAGGCTGGGTACTCGCTTTGGTCCCATAGGCCAGCAATCCCTACCATATCGCCTTCTATCCACACACCGGTCGTGGCGAGTGTGCCGTCGTCAGCAACCCGTTCCATTGCTACTTTTCCAGCCATCACGCACCAAAGGCCAGTCGTTGGATCCCCTTGGGTAAAAATTTGGTCGCCGGTTTGATAATTCAGGACCACGAGAACCTCCGCCAATGTTTCCGCAGGGAGGGAATGAAAGAGCCCTATACGATCATAATCCATTTCCATCCGTCCACCTCCAAGAATATTATATCGCGATGCGTACGCATGGATTAATGCAAAACCATACTTACTTAATGTTTTCGTTATATATCCAAGACGAAGATATTGATAGAATCTTTCCGCGATATACTAGGCGTGGGTCATGGCTTTTCTTTGTGGGAGCACACCGTTGTATTGGGCAAGCATTATGCAACAAGGTGTGAGACGACCACAGCCTTGGGGGCAAGTCGTCAAATTTCACCTGCCCGCAGTATATCTCAAGTTCCGCGAGTCAGGAAACGAGAATTTGATGAATTCATTGGAGTCGTTAGCCGGGTGGCTCCCCCACCAATCCTCGATCAATCGGCAGATCGAGCGCTTCAAGAAGGCGGCGCTGATAGGGTAGCACGGCAATCCGTTGATGCCACGTAGAGGTCTCATGGGATTGTCGCCGAAGATCCCAGTCGCGGAACGCCTCGAGCATCACGGTCTCCGAAGGCCGTTTCACCTTGCGATAGGGTAATTCGAGTGGAGGCTGATCTTTGAGTTCTGCTCGAACGACCGCTCGCATAAAGCGAGCGAATGGTAGCGCCAACCAGAGGACATAGCCTAAGCTCGCGACGCGTTCGGGCTTTTCCAGCCAAAAAGCTCCTAGATGAATCGAGGATTTCGTCCATCGAAATCCGTGCTCGTTTTGATCTTGGCCTTTGTCCTCCTGGAGCGCAGTTTTGGCATCGAAGGCGAGATTACTGGTTCCCAAAACAAAGCGGGATCGCCGTTTCCTTTCGGCTTGGATTACCTCTGGGAGCGGTTCGGTTACCTGGAACTGGATGGTATATTCGGGAGGGGTTTCGATCAGGGCTCCTTCTTTGGGCGGTCCACGATGGTTGACGAGGGCCTCCTGCGGGACCACCGTCGTGCTGACGGTGAGCCAACGAAACGGAGTAGTGCCTTGGCATAGGGCCACGCCGTGTTCGGCATCTACGGCACACCGAAAGGTTTTGCCGGTTACGTTGTTTTGAAGGCTCTCCCTCCGCTTGCATTCGGGTTCAATTTCACGTGGCAACGTATGCTCTTTTTTTCGATCCCGGGACAGCGAATGGTAGACGAAGGCGCGGGCAGGTCCGTCGGCCAACGTGACCTCAAAGGCTTGGGCTTGATACGTGGCCGACTGGGGCGTAGGCGTTTGGGCTAGAAGCCCCAGTTCGACCCAAGCCTCTTTGGCTTCGGCCCAGGCCCGAGCCTTTACCTCGGCGCAACAGTTGAAGCGGTCCGATAATCGACCGAGCCAGTGCATCCCTGCCACGTGCATCCGTTTCATGGTCTTTCCAGCAGTCTTTCGAAAACTCTGCTTCCAGGTGTTTCACCCCCTCTGCATTCCAAGTCTGGTCGGAGGGGTTTCCGGACAGCATCGTGCCGGCAATCACGCAGCCTGCCGCATCCATGGTCACGCCGGCCATCAGTTGCCGAAGATCCGGGCGATGATCTTTTAAAATGGCCCCAGGTCAATGCCACCGGAGCCGTCGGCCCCGCAGGAGTGGATGGATAGCCCCCCATCAGCGCATAGGCGGTGGCATCGGAATGCAACGCATGGCCTGCGCTGGGATGCACCCCTTGAACGCTCAGACTCCGCGTAGCCAGCAGTTTCGATCCCTGGTCGGCGAGATCTTCCAAGACGCGACCGAGGGCATCCTCATTAAACTGCGAAGCCTGGATGGAGTCCCTCAGAAGAGCGCTAAAGGCAACGTGGCCGCCCTGGGTTCCACACTATCCAGGGGATTACGTTGCGTCAGCACATTCATCGCCAGGGTAAGCAGCACAACCCTGGGGAAGATTTTCGATCGGGCGGAATGCCAGGGCAGCAAGGCGTCGACCACCGCCAGCCAGTTCACCCGGTCGGCAAGCAGGTGCACCACCAAAGCGGTGTCAGAGTGCGGAAAGTAATCCGGATCTTTGCTGGAGGCCACCGTGGTGGCAAGGGGCTTGTCTGATTATAGCGCAAGGGTTCGACATTCTGCTCCTAAATCCTTTAAATGATCATTCTGACGATTATAACCCACATTTGGCGCCATATTTTTCCAGTCATTGGGCCGCAAGGGTTTCGGGGATCGGTAGGGAAGAATTAGTGACTATATACCCGGTCGTAAAGATCTGAAAGATCCGGGAGTTGCAGGCCAACGGATCGGTGGGTCTGAAAATCGCTACTTGGATTGAAGGCATGAGCCGGAATTGTTGGTAGGTTGCGGGGCTGAAGGAT
>JAMCVM010000005.1 GCA_023475835.1 Bacillota bacterium
GACCGACTCAGGCCACTCTGCCGGCACCAGGCCTCCAGTCGATCCCAGGTCGCGTTGGGACAATGGAACGTCCGACGCCGATGGGTCGCTTCCCAACTCGCGTCAGATGGCGGCGATGTGGCCGTCTTCTGAATGGACTCGACCGCTTTGGGCAATGGCTCGGTTGGCGTCTCGGCCGCACTCGGGCGAAATAGCTTGCCGACACCGGCCTCAGTCAGCGTCGGGCGTTTGGTGGCCATAACAGGCGATCATCTCCTTCATCAACTGCTGATAGGCATCGGCACCGGCATGGTGGGCGGCATACCCGACGACCGGCTGCCCGGTCATGGCCGCTTCTTCAAAGCGCACACTCCGAGGAATCACACTGTCAAAGACCCGAATCCCTTGGGGAGGGAACAACCGCCGCAGTTCCTGCAAGACTTCGCCATGACGGGCCACCCGGCGGTCATACATCGTACCCACAATCCCGAGGATTTGCAGGTCGGGGTTGATCTGCGCTTGGGTCATCTGAATGCTGCGCAAGAGCAACTGCAGGCCCCGGAGACTCAGATAGTTCGTCGCCACCGGAATCAGGACTGCATCAGCCGCTGTCAGCGCGTTGATAGCGAGAATTCCCAGCGTGGGAGGACAATCCAATCAGGATCCATTCGTAATGCGCTTGGAGGGGCCTTAACGCCCGCCTGAGCGCAAACTCGCGTTGGTATTGGCTGTTGAGATCCAGTTCCGCCGCCGCCAGGTCGAGATTCGCTGGGACCACGCTCAGTCCCAGTAGGTTGACCGGCAAAGGTTCGAGGTCCTGATGTTGCGGATGCTCAGGCGGCAGCACCATGCCTTCATAGAGCGTACGGCCTCCGAGTTCATCGGGGTCGAAGCCCAAGGAAATCGTCAAACTGCCTTGGGGATCACTATCGACCACTAGACACGAATGCCCATCCAACGCTAATGCCCAAGCCAAGTTCGCGACCGTCGCCGTCTTCCCGACGCCACCCTTTTGGTTGACGACGGCAATCGTTCGAGCCATCGCTGTCATCCCTCCTCACGTCCACGGTATACGGTATACCGTATACCTGATCTCCGACAGGGCACGGCACAAGCGGTCGCCGTGCCCTGTCGGATGTTCTCGGCACACCGCGTTCGTGATATGCTCAGCCTACTGGCGCATGGAAACGGAGGAGAACTGCATTCACACGATCCCACTCCCCCTCGCGGTCATCGACACGTCGTTTTGGAGCCAATGTTGCCAAGTTGACTTAGTGGCGTACCTATGGAAGGCATTCCAACCTCCTCTGCTCATGCCCTCCGCTGTCCACCAAGAAATTTTTGATGTGCCCGGACCTTTTAAGGAGCAAAAGGTGTGTGAAGCCGCGCTCGAAGCGGGGCGTCTTTTTATCCGAGATCCTGGCATATTGATCCCGATTTTTCGCCCGGGTGAGCAGGCTGTGTTATCGTTAGCCCAAGAACTCAAGGCCGTGGCCTTGGTGGATGATTACCGACCCTATCGATACGGGCGCGATACCCTCGGCTTGCCGATCTTCGGCGTGGGGGAGTGGGTCGTAGCCCTGGTGGATCGGCAACTCGTATCGGTCGCTGAAGGCCAAGCCTACGTGGCCACGCTAGCGGCCCATGGTGCCACGAGCCCACGTCATCTCGTAGTGGTCACGGAACAGTTGAACCGCCGGGCGGCGAAAGGAGAGAACCGCTGATGGCCATAGAACAGCACGCAATTCCTTTGAACGCAACCGAAGCCGCACGCTATCAGCAGCTCATGCAGTGGGGCGAGTGGACAGAGGCCGAGACTAGAGTGCTATTCGTTCAGCATGGGTTAGAAGGCCTCGCGCTTGAAGCCGCTCTCCATCTTTATCGGACGCGTCCGCTGTCGACCGGAGAAATCTCCGGGCAGGTGGGCATCCCGCGGTTGACCCTGCTCCACGCCATTCAGGCGCGCAATGTCGCGCCTTACGAAGAATCCGAGTGGGATCCGGAAGCTTATGCCGCGGAGTTGGAGCGAAGGCTGAAGGTCCTCAAACCTACGCCACGCGAATAATCAATCTGACGTTCCTGTGATTCGGTACACCGTTTACCATATACCATATACCGTCCACGTCGTGCTGGTTCAAGGTATTCGCGGTAGCCGAGAAGAGAAGCTCCTGCCGATGAAAAAAGAAACTCGTCCTTACAAGAGTCACCGCTCACCGTCTGGGGCCCTGACGTATGTCTCTCTCGCCCATGCCGCAAAACAGCTAGGACTGTCTTCTCTCCAGTCGGTGCAAGCATTGCTCAACCACCATGCGCTAGGCAATCGCATTCAACCCATGTTTCGCACCCTGGCCTCTAGATATTGTATCGTACCATGATCATCAGCCTACATATTGATCGGGAATGTTTGGGAAGCGCAACCTGTTGGGGTTAAAACCAATGATTATCTCCAATATATGGGGGTGCGAAACGTGGGATGATGCCTCAATATGGACCGTGCTGGACCAGGTTCCTTGAAATTTGGGAGCAAGCAATCCTAGTTCTTCATAGGCCTCTTGTAAACGCCCTGTCTTATTATCTATGGCATCAAAGTACATCTGACGAACCGTTTTCCATACATGGCCGTGAGTGGCCAACAATCGGTCTCCCGCCTCGTAGTCTTCATAAGATATTTCCTCAAAAATCAGCGATGGATTCCCGTTGATTTCCGAGGCTCTAACTTTTCCGGGGATTTGAGGCCCCCATCGCACGTCATACGGCAACGAGATTCGCATGTGTCCCCCTTTTGTCCCCTACTGTTTATACTGGTTACAGTATCCATTATTTATTCAGACCTTTCAATATAGGGAGGTGTTTGCTCCGTGAATAGCACGATGCTAGCTAAATTCCGACAGGCTAAAGGCCTGACTCAATTCGAACTCGCTAAGCGAGCAAACGTTGGACAGTCGGTAATCTCAGCCATCGAAACCGGCAAGATCTGGCCCTACCCCAAATGGCGCAAGCGATTAGCTAATGCCTTGGGAGTAGACGAAGAGGATGTGTTCCCTGGGTTGGACGTGATCTAAACTAATGCGCTTGGATTTCCTCCGTGAACTTTGAAAATCCCATACCTGTTCTTTAGCGCTTCTCCTTAGAGTGGTGGGACGCCCCTCACGCACTGCGGGTAGAAGGAGCAAAGAGAGGAGTTTTCATGATAAACGAGCAACGCATTCAGCTATTTACTCGGGAGTTCAATACTCCTGGCGCTGATAGACAATTTATCATCCGCCGGGTGTTTGATGAGATGGGGGTTCCGGGATTGGAAGCGCTCGCTACTCGACTACACATCCATGGCATCGCGACGAAGCACGGATTCCATGCCACGGCCACATGGTGTCTCGCCGATTATGCGGGCATCAATGTCCGCGTCGAACGCGCACTGTATGGCTCGCGCCACACTCGGAAACATCGTCTCAATCAAAGGTTTGCAAAAGACGCCTATTGATAGATCTGACCCTGAAGAATCTCCATAGCACTGACTGCCAACATCCAACGAAACGCTTGTGTAATAAGCAGCAAGCGCCTGAAAGGAGACTATCGATGACCGACCAAGAGATGGTGCATCAGCACCGTCTCAAGCAAGCGGAAGAACTACTCGAAGCGATGCGTGAGCATGAGTGGACAGACGAAAACGGAAGGCTTGTCCACCTAGGGGCTTGGTGCGAAACCCGAATTTATACAATGCCACACCAGCAGGCGGTATTTTTTGCGTTCGGCAGCGCGATTCTCCAAGCTCAACACGCCCACTTGCCCGTCCAATCGGGTGTGCCAGGGCAATGGCAGCGGTTTATCCAGAGAATGTCACTGCACGTGCGAATTGCGCAAACGGTGCAAGGAACGTTGGGTGGCCCGCCTTCTTTGCCGAAGACCATGCCAGGCGCTAATGCGTGGACCGTCATCGCTTACCACAAGACCCACCTGAAAAAGATGCCGTATCTATCGCAAGTCGATATCATTGTTCATCAAAATACGGTGTGGGTGTTGTTTCGGGGTAGCCCCAAACTTCAGGTCGCCCCGAATACTCGGGTTCCCGCCGCACTGGTTCCCGCCGCACTGGTTCCCGCCCCCACCGGTGCCGCAACCGAGGACACACCGCAAGTACCTGCTGCACTCAAGGCACATTTTGAGACGCTTTTTACCGCCAATCCTGCGTTGACGTTTGGCACTCCGAACATGGCCGGGACACAATCCACCATCCGAACCGATCTTACCACGCATTCGGTGGTACGCCTGTACCATGGAACACCTGCGAAGATGGACGCTTGGCTGTCCAGCGCGTGGCATACGTTGAATGCGCCCGATATGGGCACAATCTTGGGTAATGCACAGGGTACTTGGCATGGAATTCGTTGGATTTCCATCCGCTATTGGGTGCCCAACACTGCCACCCCGTGGATCCTCTGGATCTTCGTGACGTCTCAAGGATGGACCGCGATTGTCGCGGCACCATGATTTTCAAGTGAAACATCACCATCCGAAACTGTCGTAGGGGATCGTCCTCAAACGTGCGTGGATTTCTCTCAAAAGCGAGAGCCCCAGCGCGGTCAGGGCCGAGTTGGAGCACTAATTGCCAGGACCACTCGGTTAAAATCGAGCAGTCACCCTTGGCACGTCGATTAGTCGATTTACGAACAGGCACCCTCACTGACTCCACAAGCACTGGACGTTGCGCACGGTGTAACTCCCTTGGCATATGCACACTGTTGCGCCGACTGCCCGTATTCACCGTCGTACAGATTTGCGATCTCACCAGCGCTCAGGTTGCTATATATTCGGCACTAAAGAATTGAAACGTACTCCTTGATGAAGAAGACCAAGGCGCTCAAACCTGGTCGGTACCAGTATCAGATCTTTAATTCCGGGTATATAGATGCTGACCATTGGTCAGAAGATGATCGTTTTCCAAAGATGAAATTGCGGGTACAATGAAGGTAAGACGGGGGGAAACTTCGTGGGTACGAATTCTAGTTTTCGTGTATGCGATCAATGCCATCAGCGAATACCGGCTGATAGCGTGTTCTGTCCAGAATGCGGGGCATCGCTCCATCCTACCCGGGTTTCCCGCAACTCTGGGGTTAATCGCAGCCAGAATTTTTCTGCGCTCTGGGGACTTCTAGGAGCTGGCGTTCTCTTAGTGGTGGTACTGGTGGTGGTCAATCGACATCACCATGCCTCTATCGCCTCGGGCCCCCAAGCGACTCAGGCGTCTTCAGGCAAGACCCACCGACCTTCTGGGAAGACGACGCCAAGTCAGTCGAGCACGACGCCGAAACCCAAGGCTCATACGACCGTACCTAAACAACCTAAGCCTAAAATTAAAACCAAGACCAACCCACCACCAGCTAAAACCAAAACGAAGGTACCGTCGACGCCGCCCACCATTTTGGCAGGTTGGACGAATGAATCGTTGCCATACCATGGGGCTACGGTCAGTGTGACCTTGCCGAAGAGCCTCACTGAATCCGCCAGCAAGATATCGGCTAGCGAATGGCTCTTTGCCAACACCGGCAACAGTGCCTACAACGTTCAGGTGAGTGCGCTGCCGGCCTCCTTTACGCCTCCACAAGGATCCACTTCTTTGGGGCCAGATGCCTACGGCACCCCCATCTCAAAACAAGGAAACGTGTCAAGCCAGACGTTATACGTCGACTGGACTGGTCATGCCTGGATCGCGGTGGCAATGGCAGTGCCCTCTAAAGACAGCAACTGGCTGGGCACTATCGCTCAGAGCGTTCGCATTAGCTAAGGCGGCGTTAGGCTCTGACGAAGCGGCGGATCCGATTTTAGGATTCCACCCTGGTGGGGACTGACTGCATAGCCCGGCTATGGTCTGCTCGAAAACGCTCGCCCTCGTTGCTGGCATTGCGCCACGATCGACTTCGCCCAGAACTTCTGGGCCCGAAAGCTCTCTAACGATTGGACGGATGCTGATAACATCCTTTACCATGAAGCTAGGGATTGCAGTCTAAATACCTCCACAATGGAAAGGACCCCCTGATGACTCTTCGTCGCCTTGGCTTTTTCGTGTTCGGCTTAGCGTTTGCCTGCATCCCGCTAGGTGCCGATCTGGGGCCGGTTGCAGCGGCCTCCCCACCGACGCCCAATTACCAATTCGGAGTCGTTGAAGCCACCCAAGCCCTGCCGGCAGCGGAAGCGCTGGGGATCGGATGGACGCGCGTGCCCATGTTTTGGAGCGATCTCCAACCGACCAAAGGCTCCTGGAACGCTGACTATACCAATCAAGATCGCGGGTTATTAGCCTTAGCGAGCGACGGCATCGTGCCCGTGGGGGTAGTCCAAACCGTACCCGGCTGGGCTTCCACCATGCCTGCTCAAGCCCCCGACGGCGTGCCTCGCGGCCTTTCGCTCCCCTGGAACAACCCCGGCAACACCTGGGGCCAATTCATGTATCAACTCGCCCGCCATTATGCGGGCTTGATCAATACCTGGATCATCGGCAACGAGATCAGCATCGCATCGGGTCCGTACCATACCTTTGACGGCTCGGTCGAGCAAATGGCCGAAATGATTCGTGTGGCGTATCTAGCCGCTCGGGCTGCCAATCCCGCGGCCCAAATCCAAGCGCCCGGAGCTCCTTACTGGTATACCTATGGCAAGACCACCAGTCGCCTGCTGACCGACCTGAGCCAACTTCCCGGAGCCGCCCAAAATCACGACTTCATCGACGGCATCAATCTGCATCTTTACAACACCCTGCAATTCAACGCGCTAATTTTTGCTCGCTATCGCCAAATCTTGAACGCCCACGGGCTCGCCTCATTGCCCATTTGGCTTTCTGAAGCCAATGCCACGCCCAAAGATGGTACGCACGCCGGAGTGACCCTGAGTCAACAATCCGACTTCCTCATCGAGGATTTGTCCTCGAGTTTGGCAGACGTCCGTCGCGTCGAGGTCTATCAAATGAAGGATCCGGTTTCGCTGGACGGCCCCGAAGGCCCCACCGGGCTTGTCACCCAAGGCGGTGCCGCCCGACCCGCCTACACTGCACTCAAGACCTTGATCGGTGCGTTATCCGGAACCGAGTTCCTGAGTGAAAGCCTCCACACGTATCGAGGCTACTCGCCATCAATTCCTGCCGTAGTGACTTTCGGCGGAGTACGCCGTCTTGTGCAGGTAGTCTGGGATCAGGGATTCTCTCCTACCGTGGTCCACCTCAAAGCCTATCAGCCGGTGGCCGAAGTGCTCAGCGCAGACGGAAGCAAAACCCAAGTGGCTCGGGTGCATGGTCAGTTTGTCCTCCCCCTCGCCCCGTCGACCGACCATGTGTCGACCAACCCCCACGATGCTCCCATTGGCGGCCCTCCCTTATTCTTGGTGCAAACGGTGGGCTTAGGCCAGGGCGCAACCCCGCTCCGTGCGCCGATAAACTCGCCGACCGCGTTTTCTGGCCCCACTCCGCCAGTGCTAGCCAGTCAAGGCACCGAAAACGTGCGGATGAACATGACCCAAGCGACTCTCACCATCCACACGCCCACTCAATCAGTCGTCGTCGGCGGGTGGGGCACCAATTCCGGACAACTCTTGGGGCCGTCCGGATTCGCCATCGCGCCTTCCGGGACCGTCTACGTCACTAACAGCGGACGACAAGACGTCGTCGCCTACGACCCCAACGGGCACCTTCGGACCATCTGGGGAAGCTTCGGCGATGGTCAAGGACAATTTAACGGCCCCAGCGGGATCGCCGTTGGCGCGCACGGAACGGTCTATGTTTCTGACACCCTAAACCAACGCATCGAGGCGTTTTCTCCATCAGGAACCTTCGAAGGCCAATTAGCCACCCCGTGGCCAGGGTCGCTTCGCGTCTTGGCCAGTGGTCGACTTTCGGTCACCAACCAAATGAGTGGCCAATCTCAGATCGTCCAATTCCCGACCGAAGCAAACCCCTTGCCTGCGCCGGCCGATGTGACCGCCTTAGCGGTCAATGCCGACGGTGGTTACGCCGTAGCCACCAGCCACAGTCAGGTCATGGTGTATGGGACTGGCGGCCATTTGATCCGCACCTGGACCATCCCCCCAGCCTACGGCAATCGCGTCCTGCCCACCATCACTTCGCTGGCCTGGTCGGGGCATACCCTTTATGTTGTCGACGGACGCTATAATCGGATGCTCGCGATTCATACCGCGCTCAATGCGGTTCCCATTCAGGTGACCGCCCAGGGCCTCATCGACCAAAACACGGTCACCGCCCTGCCTATCGCCGCTTCGGCATTGCTCGGCCCTCAATCTGTGGCCACCCAACCGGATGGGAATCTCGTCATCGCCGACACCGACCAGCAACGCATCCTCGAGGTCGACCCAAAATCGGGTTTAATTGTGGAGAGCCTCGCGATTCACGACGGGCCTTATGGGGTCGCGAGTCTGAACGACGGCCGCCTCTTGGTCACCGGCTATTATGGGGATACCCTAACCGAGCTATCCGCCAACGGCTCCATGGTTTGGAGAGCGGGCTCCCCTGGCGCCGGAGCCACGCAATTGAATCATCCCACCACGGTCATTGCGCTGGCCAATAAAGACATCGCGGTGTGGGATACCGGAAACCATCGAGCGGTTATCTTTTCGCCCCAAGGGACGGCCACGCAATGGATCAATGCGCCAGTGCACGCGACCGCCATGTCCGCGTTGCCTTCCGGCGCTTTATTGTGGGCCACGCCCAATGGTCTTGTCCCCACCACACCCTAACCCTGCATCAAACCTCTGGTTCGGTCCAGGCTGGCCATTTCCGACCTCATGAAAGGTCAGCCAACCGCCACAACGCACCATACAAGATTGGCTTTAAGCGGTCTATCAGGGTTTCGGTTTACAAGATTCGGGGGTATAGCCGTAAGCAGAGGCTCTACCCCCGAATCTTATGTGATTTAGATAGTATACGGAGTGGGCTTCATCGTCTCGGCCTTGGCCACGGCCTCTTCTAAAGACATTCCGACAAACGCCTGCGCATGGAGAAATCGCCCGCTTTTCTTGTCATCGACAAAGGCGCCGACCGCGATTCCCGGGATGACCGTTTCCACCGCATTGGGAGCATTGGGCCCTCCTAAATCGGTACGACACCACCCGGGATCCGTCAAATTAATCAGAACGTCGGTGCCATCGAGCCGCGAAGCCAAATCCTTGGTAAACTTGTCTAAAGCCGCCTTACTGGCTGCATATGCCGATTGCTCCGGTTCGTTCCTGATTCCGCTGGTGGTGTTGATCACCCGACCGAAGCCCCGCTCGATCATTTTCGGTATGAGTCGATAACAAATGGTTGCCACCGAGGTGAAGTTTATCCGAAAACTTTGGTCGTAGTCCTCGACCGGAGTCTGCCAAAAATCAGTGCGATAGGCGATCTGAACGGCGGCGTTGTTAAAGATGATATCGACCGGATTCGCTTTAGCTTCGATGGCATCTAACATTGCCACCACTTCTTCATGCTTAGCCAAGTCGGCCGCGACACGATAGGTCTCGACTCCAAGCGCTTTGACCTTCTTGTCTACCGCTTCTGTATGTTGCAACGTGCGGCTATGTAAAATCAAATGACACCCGTGTTGCGCCATATAGACTGCCGTCTGATATCCAACCCCTCGACTCGCGCCAGTGATGAGCGCCCATCTGCCTTTTACGTTGACCAAGCTCTTAGCTCCTTTGAATCCTCTAGTGAGAATCTCAGCGGGGATCCCTGTGCATCTATCCGTCTATCCTCTAGGCGAACGCATCTCGCACGCCTTTCGAACCAATGCCTCAATGACCAGCGTGTTCCATCATTAGTAGCAAAGATGCGGTCGTGACCGCATCGGCGAGGGCCCACAACATGAATCGAACGGCCTCTCGGTGCTTAGGACGACGGGCTCAGTCGATGCCCAAGCCACGGATCACGGTCATGGGCAATGCGCCAGGCAATGCGTCCCCACCACATCACAGCGTGTACATCCAGCCCTTTAAGCGCCTTGCCAACCACAAAGTGGGACCCCTTCGGCAGGTCATAGCCTAACTCGACCAACTGCGACCCACAAAGTCTGGAGAAGATGCCCAATTCGTCCGAAGGCAACTGAGTGCGCCACTTCCCAGCATTGCTAGCATCAATTGGACTCGCTACCTTGCGTTTCCAGGGTTCGTCCTTGACATCAAACAACGGCTGGGTTTGGTAGCGCTCTAACATGCCCTCTTCGAACGAAATCCCGACCTGACTCGTCAGTTGTCGGAGAACGTTGGTCGGATCGGTAATCAAATCTTCGTAAAGCACCTGCGTAAACGAGTGTCCATAGCGCTTTTGGTAACGGGCCGAAATAGCCTGATACTCACGCCATTGCAGGGCATGGTTAAATGCGTTGCCATCGTTCCACGCTACAGTTGCCAAAGAAAGATGGATATCTCGAGGATCGCGAACGATGTAGATAATTTCGGCTTCTGGGAACTCGCTTTTGATCGCTGGTAGATACAGGAAGTGGCCGGGCGTTTTTTCTCCCCACCGAGTCTTCTTTTGAAATTCCGCATACATCTGCATCATCCGCGAGAGCATCTTTCGATGGCTAAGCTGTTGACGCTCGGACGCCAACCGAAACTCTTCGAGAAGTTCGGTCTCGGGCAAGTTCATTAGGGCCACCGAAGGTTTAACAAAAAATTCTTTAAGGCGAGCTTCGACTTTGCTCCACTGAGTAAGACCTTGTTCACGTTCCAGAGGCTTCCAGACCAAGTCAAAATAGGCCGTCTCCGGACCAATGGCGATCTCGCTGTGCGCACTCAGTAGAGCAGCCAAGAGGGTCGTGCCAGAACGAGGCATGCCCACGACAAAAATTGGTTGAGAGTCTACACCCAAAAAGAGCCCTCCTTTCCGAGCGTAAAGTCCAGGATAACGAAAAACGCTCCCGCCCATCCAGGCGATGCGCCCGCGGGGGTACCTCTCTCGGCATTTTGCTCACCACCCCACCATTTTAACCCGTGCCGACTAATCTTGCTATAAGGTACAGGAGCGGTATGGTCCAATCAAGCGAGCAAACGGTCAGATTAACGATATTCTGAGTAGCCCTGAACACCCCTGAAACCAGCCGCCGCCCAACTAAGAATCAAGCGGCCAGAGGTTCAAGCCCTTGGCCGCGGCGAAGATCATCGGCTTGGGGAACGGAAGCTGTTCGGGTCTTAAGGGTTTATTCCGGCGAGCACCATCGGAGGCAATGGCACCGTGGCCGTCATCTCAGACGGCCAGGACAATCTGAGGTTACTTTCCCAACGGGATATGGCTCACTCCTTTTTTCTGCCGATCAAGGGCGAACAGACGAATCATAGAACACATAGGTGTTTTTTCCACGGTTCTTAGCGTAATATAACGCTTCATCGGCGTTTTTTATCAGGGTTCTGGTATCGCTGCCGTCAGATGGATACATGGCAATGCCTATACTGACGGTCAGCTCCAAGCTGTGTCCATCTATTTCCCATGGAGCCTGGGTGCCTTGAAGTATCCGGTGGACCGCCTCAACAACCTTTTTTGGGGAATCGATGTAGCGTAAAAGCACCGTAAACTCATCGCCGCCCATACGCCACGGTATCATGACTCGCGACAGAGTTCGACAAACGTCGCCCCAACTCCTTGACGACATCATCGCCACAGTCATGACGGTAGGCATCGTTAATGTTCTTAAAGTTATCAAATGCGCCGTAAAACCCCTAGCTTTAGCTATGGGGATATAAGGCGCTCGCCGTCAGGCGAAATTTTGGGTTGATCCCAGTCAAAGCGTTGCTATCTCATGTATCCGTAGAAAAAAGGAGTTTCTGATGTACCGAACACAAAGCAATCAGATAAAAGGCTTAACGAAAACCGAATACGAAGCCTTGCGCGAAATGTGTCGGTATGCGAAAAATCTCTACAATGTCGGATTGTATTCGATTC
>JAMCVM010000122.1:0-4179 GCA_023475835.1 Bacillota bacterium
GAATCGGGAAGCTCGTGCGCGGGCATTGGCGCATTGAAACCCGGTTGCATTATGTTCGAGACATGGCCTTTGATGAAGACCGAAGCCAGATCCGGACCGGGTCCGGTCCGCAAGTCATGGCGACACTCCGCAATATCGCCATCGGCTTAATCCGACGGATGAAATTGCCCAATATCCAACGCACGCTCGAGCATCTGGGACGTCGGCCGGACCCAGGTGTGTGCCTTGCTCTTGAGCTAGCTCCTTCGTCGACTTCATCCATCGTGGCCTTCATTGTCCCGGCAACCAGGCGGGCACTTTGCTATGCTCCCAAGGCATAGACCATTGGACCTCCATATCCCTATCCCTATCGGCTCGAACCTCTCCCATTCCGACGCCAAAGCTCAATAGACGCAATTGCAAGACAAATACTTTGACGGAACCTTGGTCGGAATGGTGACCCAGCGACGCTGGAGCGTTGGTTCCGGCTACGTGCCTTTTGGCTCAAGCGTATCAAAGTGATTTCGCTTGTTCGTCATGACGCGGTTTATGTGAGCTTTGCAGTGACTCACCATGCACTTCCAGCCTAGCTCCGGTCTGAATAAACTTTTTTCAGGACGCGGCTACATTGCTCCGGGGGCTTCACAAGGCCTCGTTACCAAGGCTCCATGCCACGGTAGGCTCGCACTCACCATTCAGAGTGGGTGGATTCTAACCACATGACTCCCAATACCTTCGTGTCACAACCAGCCGCTGACGGTGGTATGAACCCTCTCCCTGGAGAGCGGGTTCGAGGGGCCAGCCCTCATCTCATGACGCAGTTCGGCATGGGCCTGCTAGCAGGCCCATCGCCTTCGTGGTTCACGGTCGCGAGTTAAATCTTTCGGACGTTCTTTGGATCGCTCCCGAAATCCCAAATCTTGTAATGTTTGACCTACGGCATGGATAAGAGCCAACGCTTTACTGGACATTATTACCACCTCCAGTACCAGAATACTGGAAGGTAGCCCGAAGGTTCAGCTTTTTTATTGGCGACACGCGCTGAACCGCCGAGATCCGGAGTCATTAACACACTTAAAAGTTCTCGATCGTTGGCGAACGTTTGATCGGCAATTCCTTAACCTGACAACATTGGCTAGCATCCCAGTGGCATCGACGCCATTCTCCGAGTGAAGCCGTCAGAGTTGGCCTGTATGCAAGAAATTTTTTCCGCATTCTCGAACGCGGTACCCGAGGCACTTCCAAATTATGCTCTTCAGAACTGTTTCACGCACTCGACAATCGCGATGATCCTAAGCTAAGGTGTTGGCAGCGATGGTCGATGGCCGCTGCGCTTTTTCTCACCAGTCATTGCCCGTCATCCAGCCCGTTTCCGAGGGCCCGACTTTTGGAGGAGGTCTACCGTGCGAAAATTTGCCTGGATCAATGCGTACCGTCACTTGGAAAATGACCTGGCACTCCCGGTGCGAACCACGGAAGGTTCGGCGGGATATGATCTAGCGTCCGCCGAATCATTAACCATCGCTGCTGGTCAAACCCTTTTGGTCCCTACCGGACTCAAAGTGTACATGGAACCGACGGATGTCCTTCTGATCATTATTCGCAGTTCGCTAGCCGTTAAAAATCACCTCGTGCTCGCCAACCAAGTCGGGGTGATCGACCGAGACTACGTCGACAATGACAGCAATGAGGGTCACATTATGGTTCCCATACTCAACTTAGCCCAATCTGCAGTGGCAATCGAACGAGGTCAAAGAGTCGCCCAAGCGATTTTTGTCAGCTATCAGCTAACGGATAACGACCAAGCTCGGGGTCAGCGTTACGGAGGATTCGGCAGCACTGATCCCACTTAAAGTGGGTCGGCGATGCCTACGATGCTTGCGAATACTTGAAAAGAGAGTGTCACCCGACCACCCAGTGCGCTTGAGCGCTCGCTGAAGCCTCCATATTGAGCAGTATTCACCCATATGAGACTCGTGGCCGACTGCTTCACGCCTCTCTTGGACGGTCGGCCACGGCTCTTCTTTTCGCTGGTCCCTCATTCAATCCAGAGAACTCGCACTCAAAGCGAAT
Source organism: Bacillota bacterium (assembly GCA_023475835.1). GTDB lineage: Bacteria > Bacillota > Sulfobacillia > Sulfobacillales > Sulfobacillaceae > JAMCVM01. The sequence goes on from JAMCVM010000122.1 coordinate 2,053, forward strand.
GTCTGGCAAGAGACCATGAATGTCAGATTTATGATCGGACTTGTTAATATGCTTAGTTTTGCTATACTCGTTGTAAATAATGTTACATGGTTTTGGGCGGGAGATGAGGATTTGATTACGGCTCTAAATACTGTCTGGGTGATGTTTGCGGCTACTTTAGTGTTTTTTATGGAAGGAGGCTTCGCCCTTCTCGAAGCCGGATTAGTGCAAACGAAAAACACCGTCTCCATCGTCATGAAAGTGATGGCCGACGTTACAATAGGTTCTTTAGTATTTGCCGTAATTGGATTCGGTTTAATGTACGGCGCATCGCGCAATGGTTGGTTTGGGTTCTCCGGGTTCTTTTTTCACGGGCATCCGCTCTTGGTTTCGCACCTTCCCACTCCGGTGCTGTGGTTTTTTGAAATGGCGTTCGCGGTGGCTGCGGTCTCTATCGTCTCCGGAGCCGTCAGCGAACGGATGAAGTTTTCTGCGTATCTGGTGTATGTCATCATAGGGGTCACCGCGTATTCGATTTCCGCACACTGGGTATGGAATCCCGATGGCTGGCTGAATCGGTTGGGAATGATCGACTTTGCAGGCTCTTCGGTGGTGCACGCCTTTGGTGGATTTTCCGCCCTGGCCGCGGCTATTTTAGTAGGCCCCCGCATAGGTCGTTTCGCTAAAAATCCCGTAGTCTTTCGTCCGTCGAATCTGCCGTTGGCCTTCGTTGGCACGTTTATTCTATGGTTCGGCTGGTTTGGATTTAATGCTGGATCGACCCTCAGTGCGCTTTCGCCGCTTATCGGTACCATCGCGGTCAATACCATGCTGGCGGCGGCAATTGGCGGCTTGACCGCCATGCTGGTCACGCGAATCACCTCCGGGACGTATGACCCCACCATGGTGATCAATGGAGCCCTTTCAGGCTTGGTGGCGATTACTGCGGGCTGCGCCTCGGTCACTCCTTCCGGCGCCCTATGGATTGGCGCTGCCGCGGGCGTATTGGTGGTCCTCGGAACCTCGATGCTTAACCGTCTTAAGGTGGATGATCCGGTTGGCGCTGCCCCGGTTCACGCGGCTAACGGCATGTTCGGCACAATTGCGGTCGGCCTATTCGCAACTCACGGTGGCCTGTTTTACGGCGGAGGCGCACGACTGCTGGGCGTACAAAGCCTGGGGACATTCACCATCTCGGCCTGGGGCTTTGGCGTTACTGCCTTGGCGCTTGGCATCATGCGCTGGTGTGGGTTTCTACGAGTCTCGGCGAGTGACGAGTCCGACGGACTGGACATCCGTGTTCATGGACACCGTGCCTACCAGCACTACGCCCCACCCCTTCCAGAGGAAGTGAATCTATCCACCACGGACGTTGCGCGATAAGGCCAGGCCCATTTGCGCACCTAAAGGCTGCGAAAGCAATGCGCTGCGGACGGGCTGGGTCTCGCCATGAAGGCCGCTGAAGACGACAGGGTTCGGCTCATGGCCAGTCGCCGTCCGCTCCCCGTTCCCTAGATCACTTGCGGCTAATCACACTGACCCGGAGATCCTGGCGCCAGATCAGGGCAAGCCTAACCAAACTTTCATATCTTTTCGCTTTTCGACCGGCCCGCTTGACCAAACGAACCTCCCATTCTAAGCGGGCCATGGCCGATCTCAGGAAGTCCTGTGGGCATATCCACCAGGCCCCATCGCTGGTGGATCCCGAAACCGGCGAAGCCAGTGCCCGCGGATCGGAGCCAGGCAATTCGATCGGTTACCACCTAATATCCGCAACGACGGGCTCAGTCGTCCGGATAGGTCTCCCAACGCTTAAAGCGCCCCCGCTTAGCCCAATGCTGAGCTCCCAGCGAGAAGGACAACCGCTTCGGGAGTCCGTCCATTAAATAACATGCATCTTAAGATGAGTCAGGTTCCATTCTCCAAGTGGAAGCGATGTCCTAAAATGATCCCAGAGTTTCTACTTCACGTGGAGAAACACAGGGGTATTTTCCTCACAGAGTTGGGATCCGGCCCTGCCACCTGACTCATCTTAGACCCGCGGTAAAAAGTCAAGACCTATTTTTAGGCCATTAAACGGGAAAACGCGCAAAACTTAGCGTACCCTTCTATAGGCGTAATAGCCTGAAGAGGGCGACTAGTCCGACG
>JAMCVM010000122.1:4189-11708 GCA_023475835.1 Bacillota bacterium
TGATCCCAGAGTTTCTACTTCACGTGGAGAAACACAGGGGTATTTTCCTCACAGAGTTGGGATCCGGCCCTGCCACCTGACTCATCTTAGGATGTATGTTAAATAAAATGCCGTTTGACCACGAGCGGCCTGCCCAATCCCCGCCAGCCTCGATCAGGCGAAAGAATGCAAGTGACCCACACCCCAATAGCCCGCGATGCTCACCAACAGAGCCAGACCCCAGATAATAGTAAACAACCACTGACTCTTGCTCGGTATGACCCGGTATTCGGGTCGATGCTGCTTGGGCTCTCGAATCATCGAAACCACAATGATCGCGACGATAAAGATGGTCAGGGGGTCGAAGGTGAGTCGATTATCCAGTGGATTGTAAAAGAGGACCATTAACACTCCGACCATACCGGGAATCCATGCCTTCCATTGCCAAAATCCTACAGTACGCCCTCCGTCTAACGGCAGGACCGGCATCAAATTGAAGACATGGAGGAGAAATCCCATTTCGGCAATCGCATAAAAGATCGAATCGTGGGTCAACGTAGCTATCAGTAACGCGACTAATGTCGCGCCGAGCCCAAATAATGGCCCCATAATTCCGATAAAGGCTTCATCCCCGGCATTTTGCGGATATTTCTTCAAACGAATAAATGCCCCCAGAAATGGAATGAACACCGGAAGACTAGCCGGAATCCCTTTGATCCGATTCGCCACGACATGGCCAGATTCGTGCACCGCTATCAAAGCGACCAAACCGGCACCAAACGCCCAGCCAAATGCGATGCCGTACACCAACAAGGTCAAGACCACGGATCCAAAAAACAGCACCAGTTTAAATTTGACCAAGACGCCCAGCACCACGGTCCATATCCTGCGCAAACTGAATCGTCCGCCAAGCGAATGCGTTGGGGGCGGAATATATTTGATCTCCGCATCTCCAATAGAAAGCACAATGGGGCGCGAGTCCTTAGGTCCGCGATCGATAAAGATGTGTTGAATCCGATCCCGATCTTCGGCCGACAGCGATCCAAAGAGATACTCAGACTCCGCCAACTGCCCGCGAATTTCCCAGCTGCCTGGCAAAGACATAGACAGTGGGAGGGAACGCGTCAACCAGCGCCAATGAGGATCTTCCTGGGACAGAGGCCGCCACGATTCTTCTGCCCATACCGGCATTTCTTGCTCACCCTTTCTCGGCCATGTGGTCTTGTAACCAACCACCCACCGACCGCAACATCATCGTTCTTTCCTCACTACTACAGCCTATCACAGGCGAAGTTCGAAAACGCCATTCCAATCGACCATTAGCCTTTTTTGACGAAGGCCCCCACGGCTTCTACCTCGGGTCAGAAACGATTGCGTCGCCTGGTCCCGTTCACCTCGTTCAAAGGAATCTTGGTCCGCACTGAACCGCCGTCCGAGAATCCTCTCCCCACCCATTTACCTAGGTTCGGATGTCGCCCAACAACAGGGCTCTTCCCCGATCCCAGACCGCGTCGAGACGGTCGCGGTTTAACGAAAAGTAGGAACGGCGGCCCTTCTTTTCCACCGCCACTAAGGAGCCTTGAAATATTAACCTTCCATTTGGGGCCAATCGCCTATGGACATCTAATGTTACGGAGCATACAATAAAGGGCTCTTGCGCATCGACTGATAGACGCCCACACCAAGCGGTTGCTTGTTTAAGGAGTCTTGGCGTACCGAAGCATGGGGAGGGGGTATAGCCAATGCCGAACCCATTCGTTCCAGCACCACACCAAGCGGAAGCCTCCATGCCGCTACCCAAGTGACCTACCAGCCGGTACCCATATCAGTCGATGGGCAAGAGCCCAATAAAGGTTTAGGGATCCGGACGTCCGCAAGGAGAATCCCTACGGACGTCCTAGGAACGGAGCTGGAAAATGTGTCTGGGAATGGCTGCGCTTCGTTATGACTTTGAACGAAACGGAGTGATACCCCTTGATGATGACCCTTGATGAAATTGCTGATCTCGATCGCTCGCGATATACTCTTGCCTCTTTAGCCTATTGCAACCGCATTTGGACGAAAAGACAAAACGCTTGGTCGATGCGGCCATGGCCGATTCGGTCGGGCGAGGAGGCCAACGGATGGTCCAAGAGATTACCGGCTTATCGTCGCATACGTTGAAACTAGGTCACGACCAGTCGACTGGTGTGGAGTCCGTACCGAAAGATCGCATCCGGCGGGTTGGGGGTGGCCGCAAGTCGATCACGGAGATCTATCCGGATATTGAAACGACACTGCTGGGTCTCGTGAAGGAAAGGCTTCAAGGAGACCCAGCATCGCCGTGATTGTGGACAAACAAAGCCTCAACCATCTGGCCGAAGCCCTTACCGCTCAAGGGATGCCGGTGAGTTCTCAGACGGTCTTGCGATGACTCGCTGCTCATCACGATTCCATGCCAGCGAACCGCAAGCGGTTCGAACCGGGGTGTGATCATCCGGATCGGGATCAGCAATTCCCCTTGATCGCCGAGCCAGCCCAAGCGTTTCACTCGGCTGGCAACCCCGTGATTTCTATCGACGGGAAAAAGAACGAATGAATCGGCCATGATAAAAACAATGGCCAGGAATATCATCCGGCGAAACCGCCCGTGGACGTGAATGGCCACGACTTTCCGAATCCCAAGGTGCCCAAGGCCATCACCGTCAGCCATTATCCGCCCGGCACGTCCAAATTCAACAAGATCGAGCATCGTCTGTTTTCGGCGATTAGCAGCAATTGGCATGGTCGCCCGTTGATTCATGATGAAATCGTCGTGAATCTGATTCGTCACACCACAACCAAAACGGGGCTCAGGGTCCAGGCAGCGCTAGATACGGGCACCTATGAAACAGGAATTGTGGTGAACGACAAGGAGATGGCCAGCCTGAATATCGAGCGACCAGAAGGTCAAAATCAGCCATGGAACGATACCATCCGACCACGCGTCAAGACTTCGGAGCCAAAAATCGCATGTTAATATTTGGCGGCTCCTAAGTTTCTAAACGCCTCAAGCAACAAGTTGAAATCGGGGTAGGTGTTGTTTGGTCAGTCAACCGTTCTAGTTTACGCACGTCTTGGTCCCGAACATTGCTGCCGAATTTAAACACTCAAATCGCGGAATGCTAAATTACGAACACGACCTGCTATTGGTGAAGCATTTAGAAACTAAACACCTTAGGCTTAGAGATCCTGCGGGCATCAAGTAACACCTAAAGATAAAAAAACTCCCACTTGGGTCCATTACAGTATGAAATTGAAACGATGCCAAGAATGCTTATGGAGATATCGCCATCCAAAGCTTATATTACTGGTTAACATGTTAATGGTATTCGGTTACTAAGGATATCTTGCTGAACTAGTGGGTCCAGTGTTATGTAAGAAATACACTGTTCAATGCACACCGATAATGCATTGTGTACTGTACACTGAGCTCTAGGAGCCTGGTGCGAAACCCGAAAAACCATGTTTCAGGGATCACAACCACGCGGGTTTCAGGGTTCTCGATCCGGGGTTTTGGGACTTATGCACCAGGTCTCTAGAGTTACCTATCTAATGGTCCTTTCTATAAACACATCCTGACCTACAACTGCTCAATTGCTATTTTCATAGTTACTTTGTTGGGAAGTTGCACCTATTCACTCAAAGCATTGGTACGCAGTGCATGCCAAATCGCTAGACTATCACTGGCATACTTTTTTTCGGGGCACAGTGCACTCGCCATCATCGAGAGCGACCCTTTATTGGATCATTCACTACCTAGAGTATCGTGAGATGACTGCAACCATCTTTAACCATCGGCTTAGCCACTGTCGGTCGAGTACGATTCGAGGGGGAATTAGACTACTCACGAGGAGTTATGAATCATGGCCTCTCTTTTCTATCTCCAATCTGCATTCGCTAGCCCAAGCCACATACTTAAGATTCATTGTAAAACTCTTATCGGCCATCATTGCTAAACCACCAAAGAGGTCCATGCTTAAATGGGCACTCGCCGCAGATAATCCGCATCGCATATTTCCACCATTTGACGATAAAAACTAAACACTTATGTCTATGGCGACACACCTAAGACGTGATCCGAAGATGATGTCTTATTGTAGTGTTTCCATAATATCGGCCCAAAGCCAGGAATGCAGTATGTCAGCATTTCCGTGGTATTCGGTCCTATGGGATCGGATCGCTACGATGGTACAGTTCCAATCCAGAAGAAATCATTTCACCTATCCGCGTATTGTGCGATGATCCGGCATCGATGTATCTGAGATGTTGTCAGACGCATTATTGGCTTTTTACATGACTGGTCACTGTGAATCCAAATCGTCAAGCCGTGCGCGGTCGATCTTTAAACCTTGCGGTGCTCCACCCCTTGATTACCGATCGCTTAAAAGCCCTCTCGGTATGGCCTACGGCAATCTTCCAAGGAATAAAGCCCGCATTTAAAAGAGAACGTGTGTTCTGGAATTGCCGCTGGAGTCGGTCCTCGGTGCCAACCTAGCGGGAAGGGTCCGGTCTGAAGACGGGACGGGGGAGGGCGGGTCAAAGCGTGGCCATTTTCCCCGATCGCATAAAAAAATTCTTATGCGATCGCGGGAAGCAGGGAGGCGGCAGGGGAGGATCGGATGCCCGACCCGGTCATCCCTGACTACCCATCGCATGCGAGTAACTAGACGGGCCTCGGGTCGAAGTTTTTGTTTCCCAAGAACGACCGGCTGCTGAAGATCCTTATTTAGCAAGGTGTGGGAACAAACAAGACTTTGGTTCCAAACCGTGCAGTGTGCACCGCGCGCAGGATACGAACCACTGGTCGAACATCCTCTTAGGCCGTTTACAAAACCGCGCACAAATGCTGAAGGACGACGATCGAACCGTTTGAGGTACAGAAAAAAGCCCGCCTCATGACGAGACAGGCGATAATCAGCGGTGAGGGTACGCCCTTCGGTGACCTCCGAAAGGAGGTGAGGGCCATGCATCTGACGCTCACAGTGTCTGTGTCCTTCCGAGCCATAGCGCTGTGGGTCTTCTGGCGCACTATCCACCGGAAACGCCGATAGGCCCCCCCGATCTTCCCTGTTGCTGCAGGGAAGATCCTCATCTATACTATACTTCGTCGTTAGGCATTATGTAAAAGTTGACCTTTACGCCGGTTGGGGTTCTATGTGAGTGCCGTGGCCTTGCTGGGCAGGCATCAACCCTTGCCAGGTTCCTTGCCCATCGTATCATCGCTGAAGGGTGCTCTTGCCCCGATACACTGGTCCGTAGCCCTCCGTGATGATGCAGTCTTCTGTAAGCGTGTATAGCACCTCGGCAACGTTTTGTGATTTTCAGCTTTCCATGGTCCATGTATTGCTCCGTCAATGCCTGCATGGTGTGCTCCTGCAACCAGGGTCCATCCTCTCTCGATCTAGGTCATGGTCGCATCCACAGCCCGTTTTCGAGTGGACATCCTCTCCATCCTTGGCCTCCGCCTAGGACTTTGGCTCAAGCCAAGGGCATCCACTGAAAAGCCGTGTGCGGCTCACGCCGCAGGTCACACGGACCCCAGGAATCCATTCCGGGGTCTGCCGTCAACGCGACGATTTCGATCGTCCGCGGGCTGGCCCAGAATGTGGTAGAACGAGCCCGTAGCGGTAGGGGGTCATGAGAGGCGTGTATCAGCCAGCGATGGGAACTGTGGCAAGGATGAATGGAGAGTCGCTATGACATTAACAGCCAGAAGTGTGCTATTAAGGAGAGAAGGAACGCTCGCTGCGAGCAGCAGGGCGGTTTCGGTGTCATGGACCGCCACCTAGGTCAGGTTTTCTGGGTGGCCCTGATTTCACTGCTTTATGCGTTTCTAAGGCCCGACCGGCCAATGTTTAAATGGTAACCGATGCGTGTTATCGTAACGGAGTCTGCCATTGGAGCGCACGAATGATCTGCCTAAGATTCTCAGCGCAGAACGCGGAAAGGACTGACGCATGGTGATCATCCAGGCCATCATGTTCGACGCATACGGCACACTGTTTGACGTTCAGGGAATGATGCAACCGGTTTTTCGGCAGGCGTTCGGTACCGACGCGGAAGGCATTCAAGCGCTTTGGCGAAGTAAATATCACGAATACAATCTGATTCGCGCGGTGACCAATCATTATGTCGATTACTGGCAGGAGACGATCAATGCGCTCGTCTATGCCGCCCGCCATTATGGCTACGAATTGTCGGTAGAGGACCGGATTGCCATCCTGGAGCACTATCACCGCGTTGGCCCGTTCGCGCACGTGCAACGCGAGCTGGCTTTGCTAAGCCCTTACAAAAAGGCTCTGGTGTCCAACGGAACGGCCCACATGCTTGCGACCATGCTGCAGAACGCGGCGATGACGGATACCTTCGATGTGGTGGTGAGCTCCGAAGACGCCGGGACGTTCAAGCCAAATGGACGGATGTATGCATTAGGGTTGGAGCGTCTCAACGTACCGACCGACCAGGCCGTCTTCGTGTCGTCCAATTCCTGGGATGTCTTGGGAGCGCAGTGGTTTGGCCTAAGGAGCATATGGCTAAAGCGAGCGGGCATGTGGGAAGAATTAGGGGATGCGCCGAACTACGTGATCACCAGTCTGGTGGAGTTGCTTCCACTACTCGCAGCACTCATCTGAGCGGATTCCGAACCCTGGGCCAATCGGGGTTTGGGGTGATGGCATCAACGGGTCGGTTAGCAGACTATTCGCGTCGTGAAACAAACGGCTGATTGCAGTGGTGAAAAGTCTGATATCTTTCAAAAGGAGCCTCGTTCCCCATCTCAGAAATCGGGGCATCGCGGTATACTGTATAGATAGAGGAGAAAGTGCGAGTCATGACCCGTTCGGTACGATTTACGGTAGCTATCACGCGCGATGGGCAATGGTACATCGCTCGCTGTTTAGAAGGGGAAGTGGCGAGTCGCTGAACCCGGCCCTCGATAATCTTCGAGAAGCCATAGTAGAAATAATGAACGAGTTTTCACATACGGCCGTGGAGGAATGCTTGCGATGAAAAATAGACCGCATCAGTTGGAAGTCGTGGGGTTGGCGGTTGCAGTATTTATTTTGGACCGAGTGACCAAGGGATTGGTCGCGGAGCGCATGGCCATTGGCCAGTCCATTATTTTGATTCCGCGTGTGCTTGATCTCACCTATATCTTAAATAACGGGGCGGCGTTTGGGGTCCTGGCCCATCGCGCTATGCTATTCATCATTGTCGCTGTTATCTTGCTGTTAGGCGTTTTGTGGGTGACCTTTAATCGTGCATCGATGGACAGACGGATGATTTGGGGGCTCGGCCTTTTAGCCGGGGGTGCCGTGGGCAATCTCTGGGACCGCATGGTGGCCGGCCAGGTCATTGATTTCATCCATTTTCGTTATGGGCCGGTAGTTAATTTTGCCGATGCTTCGATTCTGATCGGGATGGGTCTGGTGCTGATGGATTTCTGGCGACGCGAGAGTCTGGAGGTGAGGGATCGTCATGAAGGAAGCGACCGAGACCGCGACACGGACGATTCTGGTTC
>JAMCVM010000059.1 GCA_023475835.1 Bacillota bacterium
CTCCCGAAATCCCAAATCTTGTAATGTTTGACCGACAGCATTGATAAGAGCCCACGCTTTACTGGACATTATTACCACCTCCAGTGCCAGAATACTGGAAGGTGGCCCGAAGATCCAGCTTTTTTACCGGCGACCCGCACTGAACCGCTGTGATCCAGGGTTGCAGAGACGCTCAAACGTTCTTGATAGACGGCGAACGTTTGAGCGGGAATTCCTTAACCTGACAACATTGCCCTGCATCCCACCGAATGTGGTTAGCTGATCACCAACATGTAGGATTCGGCTCTCGTCGAATCCGTACCATCCAAATCAAGATTATTATTCGGATAGTACGTGGTTCCACAGGGCATGAACGTGCTAGAGTTACTCAATCCGGCAAAGTACGTGTACCCGTCCTCCACACATAAACACCCTTCAATATACTGATAGACTAGGACGGGCACGGATGTTTCTGTGCCGCAGAGATTTTGGGAAAACTGCGAGAATACTCTCCAATCGGGTCCGGCCGTCGGAACACAAGAGGCTGGAACGTCCTCTGGCTGTGCGGGCCAGAGACCATAACATACGGCAGCATAGCCAGGCCAGTCTGCAGGCATCGTTGAGCGCTTGGGCGACTAAGCTATTCGGCCCCCACAATCCCGTCGAACTATCTTGAACATACTGACAGTACAACGCCGGCCGAAAGCTTTCGGCTCTCGATGAATCGGTCCCGGTGCGAATGGCATTGGCCCATCCAGACCCATAGGCCGGAGTCAAGCGAACGTGCGGTTCGACATCCAAATAAACGTACACGAGGCCGCTGGCAGGAATCGCGAGTTCCCCAAGGAAACCCTTCAAATTGCTCAGCGTGGTCCGATGCGCCGACCGAAAGTCCTTCGCTTCCGGTTTGTTGTTGATTCGCTTGAACCCACGCCTGGATCGGCAACACATATTGGAAATGATCGCCAGTGGTGCTTTTAAACGACGTGAATTTTCCCGTGGTAGCGTTTTGATCTCCACCAAAATATCGTCCGACAAACGAAGGCCATTCTCCTTTCCACTGCTTGAAGTTAGCCCAGTTGAAATCGGAGTCTTTTAAAGCGGCCAACGTATCAATTCCGAACGCCATCGTGGTCACGCCTGGTTAGAAAAACCTCCAATAATCTCTTTCGGCTTTTCTCAGCCCCTTATGGGACTCGCAGTCCTCACAGGAGCCCCAGGACTCGCTGTAAAGCTCGTCGTCTGCTCGGGGGTGGCTTCCGCCCCATGGAGCCAGGACACGGATCCCTCGCTCCCCGCCGAGGAGCCCGCACGAAGATGAAACCGGAAGTGTGGTGAAAGACAAGGAGATGGCCAGCCTGAATATCGAGCGACCGGAAGGTCAAAATCAGCCATGGCACTATACCATCCGACCAGGCGTCAAGACTTCGGAGCCCAAAATCGCATGTTAATATTTGGCAGTTCCTAAGGGCGCTCGATGAGTTTTGGAGACGCCAGCCATTTCGGAAAGCTCAATTACACACGGTAACATTTACACGTTACCCTCTGATATACATGTTCTGCAGCTCAAAAGTTCATCCCGAGGATTTCAAGGAATGTCAGCTCACATAGGCAACATGAATTTTTGATTATTGCTGAATGGTTAGCCGCCATGGTCAGACGGGCACAAATTCACCAAAAAGTGTCTGTAACCCTTAAGAAAACGTGTGCAATACCCTTGCATAACTTATGAGTGCGTCTGTGGCGGCGGGACGGGCCGAGTAGACAATAAAAACAGGCACTCATTTCGAACATGTGCGTGAGTACTCGGAAATCCGAGCGCCTTACGCCGCGATCTCGCAACGACGTGTCACAACTAGTTCCCCCACGCTTACCGATTGCGAGTTGGTCATTCCTATCATAACCCGATTGTTGAATTTGTGAAGCTACATTCTTTGTATACTGCGCGCGGATCCTGGTTTTGGTTTTTAAGAGAACGCCATCGTCTTGGAAAACCATTATGCAACCACGGGTTGGGACGCCCACAGCCTTGGCATCAAACCGTCAAATGTGACCCGCGTGCAATATAGATATTAATCCCGCCCAGGAATCGGGTGCCGTGATCGGCTACCTCTGCATTTTTCAGAGCGGACGGCGAATATCGGCAAACGGATCGGATGGACATGGGGAAAATGAACATCGCCGACCACCGTGTGGGTTACGACTGCCGGGGCAGCCTATATACTCGGCATTAAAGATCTGATACTGGCATCGATCAGGTTTGAGTGCCACAGCCCTCTTGATCAAGGAGTACGTTTCAATTCTTTAGTGCCGAATATATAGCTGACGGAGGATTGGGTGAACTCCATGAGAAGGCACAGGATCAAAAACTAAGAACAGCACCGTGAAGAAAAGGACTGATCGAGGGGAATGCTTAATCTAGAAGGAGGAGTGGATTGTGAAAGCCAATGCCATTTTCGCCCTGCTCGAGAACGGGGTGCAACGCGATCCCAACCATTGTTGTCTTCTGGCAGACGATGGAGGCCCATGGCTTTCCTATCGCGCCGTACAGGATGCGGTGTTGAGCTCTATTCGTGGGTTAGAGTCCTCTGGAGTGCAGGCTGGAGATCGAGTAGCGATTCAAATGGAGCGCCCTGACCGGTTTGTCCTAGCGTGGCTGGCCGTACTATCCATGAATGCAGTCGCGGTGCCGCTCGATTGCCGGGCACCTTCGTCTGACCGCGCTCGAGTGCTGACATTAACCGGCGCGCGTTGGCTCATTCATGACGGTCGAGAAGGGGAACCACCATTACCTTGGGGCAGTATTGTCGGGGACGGGGCCCATTGGCGATTGCAGCGTCCGCCCCAAGGCGCTCGCTGGGCAAGGAGATGCGAATCCGGCGGTTTAATTTTGCTCACCTCTGGAACCACCGGCGATCCCAAACCGGTCGGCCTCCCCACCCTGGCCTTGACTCACACCGCCAGTCACATCGCTGCAGTCCATCAACTCAGTGACCAGGACGTTGGGTATTCTCCCTTGCCACTCTTTCACATCAACGGCGAAGTGGTCGGTGTGTTAAGTTCTCTGCTGGTCGGAGCCGCCGTCATTGTCAGCCACCGTTTTCATGCCGGTCGGTTTTGGTTAGTGGCTAACCGTGAGAATGCCACTTGGCTCAATCTCGTACCTTCCATTCTTAAAGTCTTGCTGGCGGGCGACGGCGGGCCGAGGCAGGGCGGGCGGATTCGATTCATTCGGTCGGCGTCGGCGCCCTTGCCGGCTTCCACCTTGGCAGCCCTAACCGAGCGATGGCACATACCGGTGGTTGAAACCTACGGGATGTCTGAGGCAGCCAGTCAAATCGCGGCTAATCCGTTAGAGGGCTCGCGACCGGGGTCGGTCGGTGAGCCGGTTGGAACGGAGGTCCGGATTGTCGACGAATGCGGAATGGTGGCTCCCGTTGGGCAAATAGGGGAGGTTGAAATCCGTGGGCCCGCAGTGATCGAGCCCGGCTGGGGGCCGAACCGATGGGCGTTGGAAAGGTATCATCGCGGGTGGTATCGCACGGGCGACTTAGGATGCTTTAACGCCGAAGGCTACCTGTACCTCCATGGGCGCTTGCGTGAACTGATTAATCGAGGCGGTGAAAAGATCTTTCCGCGGGAAGTTGAAGAAATCCTTTTAGAACATCCGGCTTTGCTGGACTGCGCCGTGGTCGGACGACCCCATGACCTGTTGGGAGAAGAGCCCGTGGCTTTTGTTGTGCCGCGTCATCCAGCCCATGATCCGTTCCGGCTAGAACAGGAACTAATGCGAATGACCATGACACGACTTAGCCGTTTTAAGTGCCCGGTCCAGTATTTCGTCGTCAATACCTTACCCAAGGGGGCGACCGGTAAGATATCCAAGCAGTCTTTGAGAGAGTGGGCCGTCGGAAAGGCCAGCATGTTTTCTTGACACTCGCCACGGCTACAGCCGGGGGATTCTTGCGAGGAACCCACTTACGTGAGCTTTATGCGCAAAGGGCGAGCTAAACACTTGCTATCCAGTCGCCCGAAGGTCTCTGGTGAGTGGACGTGATGACTCGCCGAATCTGTTTACGTCTGGTCTTGGCGACGCGGTTCATTTTTCGTCTCCCACGATGGCGGGAGTATACCGCGCACGTATCCAATGTTTAAAGGGCGATAAAAACGTGAGGATCGCACCAAGTGACCAAGATATGGTATTGCACGGACAAGCTTTCGCTTGCTGACGTGCGCTTTATATCCTCATAGCTAAAGCTAGGAGTTTTACGGTGCATTTGACTAAAGAGGACCCATGGTTCTGTCCGATGAGGTATATAGCAGTGGCCGCCCCTAGATGAAAGAAGGGCACCACAAACATTCGGCATAGCCAATGGCTCATCATGTACGGTCGTCAGCCGGACCCTGGCCCGAGGTCTAAATGCTGCACGCACGCGTACGATGCTGAGGCGGCGTGGCCTTGAGATAAGATCTGTGAGTAGAGGCGGTCGCAGATGGCGAACATAGACATGTTATGAGGCTTAGGCCGAGGCGAACCCACTGGCCTTTTGTGCGAAACAATAACCTAGACCACCTGCGTCCACTCAGCGTGGCATCCATCAAGGATTTGTGTTTTCTCGCGCCGGTCGGACGATGTTCATGGATTTTTGCCATTAGCGCCAGGACTTTTGGCTCAGACTTCGATGCGATCTCGCCGGGGAGAAGGCCCTTTCGATCTAAAGGCCCTTCTCCCCGGCATGCGAAGGGTTAAGGGTTGATACACCGGCGATTAGCTTCGGCTCAAACGCCAGGCTGTCGGTAGCGCGATGCCAGCCAGGAATAATTTTAGGGCATCGCCGGTGATAAACGGCACGAAGCCCAGCGAGAGCGCATGGTTCATCCCAACATAAAAGCCGAGCCAAGGCACGGCTACTGCATACAAAACAAATTCGGCAACCACCATAGAAGCCAAAGACCATGCAAAGGACCGGCCCCAACCGCGTTCGTTGAGCCAGCCTACGACTGCGGCCATGAGGATGAAGCCGATTAAATATCCCCCGGTTGGTCCAAAGGGCATGCCGTGCGCCCCGCCGGCGAGAAACGGCAGACCCGCCGCCGATTCGGCCAGGTAGAGCAAAATGCTGAATCCACCCATCCAAGCTCCCAGCGCGCCTCCCACTAAGAGCACCCCCAAAGTCTGGCCAGTCACCGGTACCGGGGTAAATGGCAGGCGTATGCTTAGTTGCGCGGAAAGCGCCACCACCAAGCTGCCAGCGACCATTAACGCGAGCTGCCGCGCCGGATTGAGGCTGCGCACACCAAACCATCGACCCGCAAGAGAACGCGGCCACCATTGATCCAAAGTCATTAAAGCACCTCGCTTATTCGATGGTAGATAACAGTCCTTAAAATAGTCTACGATACTCGGCGGTAATTGAATAGCGGGCGCAATCCAAAGGTTCCGGGCCCGATCGGAATGAGCGGGGCAAGAAGCCCCGCATGCCGCCACCGGAGCCAGCAGACTACGAATTAGCATCATGCTCGTCGCCTTTCGGAGTGATTAGCGCCAGACTCCAAAATCCGAAGCCGAATGCGGAACCGTCCAAGACGGCCGCAGTCACCCAGTCTGAAGTGGTAAGGTGGTATCCCATCCAGGTCGGTGCCAGGACTAACCAGACCGAAGCCAAAAATAGCAAAATAGTCAACAACCATGGCCATAGCGGTATGGAAGAATGATTCATCGCGACGAGTCCTCCTCATTTTCCTTGGGCTTGAGGGAGATCTCTCGTAATAGCGCAGTGGCCAGAGAGAGCAGCATGTCGTCCTCGCTGCCCTGTTGGCCGGCGCCAACTACGAGCCCGGATTCGGCATTTGCCGAATCCGGGTGGTGCCCGATGTTTGGCTGGTTTTGATGAGGACGGCGAGGGAGTAGAGCAACCCCTTGGAGCAGGGCGATGAGGATGATCGCCATGCCCGTCCAAAAATGGACCGTGGTGACCGTGCGCCAAGGGGCGATGCGGTTTTGCCAACCCAGCACCCATGGGCTAAGCATGATCCAGGCTCCAGCGGTCCAGGCAATCAGTGCTAGGGCGACCATCGGGAGTTTCTGACGATACGACATGATATCAGCCTTCTCCGCTAGCGGCTGCCGTGTCGGTTGATGTACGAGCAGCCAGCTTATTGTTGGAACAAAAATTCTTCCCGATCTACTCGGGCTGCAGCCGATCTGGTGGCAACGACTCTGGGCTTCGTCTCCCCAGACTTGGATGTTCTGGATGCAAATACTGTTCTAGGAGACGAAGCGCCACTTGAATGGCAAGCCGCCTGCGAACGGGATCGGTGATTCGGTTTTGTTGGACCGCGAGGCCTAACGCCACACCCAGTACGCCGCGGGCGGTACGCGAAGCAACTGGAGATTGAGCCGTCGCTGGTTCGTCACTATCTCCATTCCCCTTGCGAAGGGGAATCTCCTTTAATCCCAGAGAAAGAATCAAGGCCATCACTAGAAGGGCCGCGCCTAGCAAGAAGACGATTTGAGTGCCGGCAGCCAAGGCAGAGCGGACACCAAAGAGAAGTTCATGCGCGAGCACTAAGCCTTTGGCCCCAAAGCCCTGAAATACCTTATCCAATTGTTGGGTGGCAGCGGGAGACAGCAACACGGAAGGGTTGCTAATGGACCGCAAGGCATGAGGAGGAAGGACCTTGGCCACAGAGGCTGGAATCTTGTTGGGCAGTTCGTGGGAAAATCGGCTGGTCAGTACAGATCCAAAAATGGCAATGCCCACGGTGCTGCCAATCGACCGGAAGAATTGAAGATTCGCTGTGACTACTCCCATGAGACGGAACGGGAAAGCATTTTGGACGACAATGGTAAACAGGCTCATCAAGGATCCCATGCCTAGACCCGCGACGATCATGTACTTCACTACGAGGGCGTTGCTAGCGGTTGCGGTCAGTCGGCTCAGGAGGTACACACCAAAGATGGAGATGATCAACGACACTACGGTCAACACCTTGTATTTCCCGGTGCGCGACATGATTTGACCGCCGAGGATACTGGAAACCATGAAGCCGAGCATCATTGGAGTCAGCATAATCCCGGAACGCTGCGCGGAATCTCCGACGATCGCTTGCATGAACAGGGGGATGTACATAATGGCGCCAAACATTCCCATCGAAACAAAGAAGGAAGTGGCTACGCTAATCGAAAAAATGCTGCTTTTAAAGAGCGATGGGGCGATGATCGGTTCCGGTGCCTTGGACTCCCAATAAAAGAATCCAAGCCAGGCGACGACGCTGAGTGCAAAACAGCCCAGGACATGCCAATTACCCCAAGGGTATTGGTTGCCCGCCCACGAAAATCCAAGCAGCATGGGCACGGCAGCGATGACTAGAATGGCAGCCCCCCAGTAGTCGACCACATGTTCGGTTTTGCGATAGACCGAGGGTAGAGCGATGAGGCAAAAGATGAGAGCTAGGGCGCCGAAGGGCATGTTCACATAAAAGACCCAGCGCCAACCCCAAGAGTCGGTGATTGCGCCTCCGGCCCAAGGGCCTAAAATGGAGGCAAAGCCGAATACGGCCATTAACAGACCTTGCCACTTCCCCCGCTCCGATGGCGGAAAAATGTCGCCGATGATCGCCAATACGATAGGCATCATGGCGCCGGCACCGAGCCCTTGAATGCCTCGGTACAAAATGAGTTGGGTCATATCTTGCGAAGTACCCGAGAGGGCTGAGCCTAGCAAGAATAACGACATGCCCAGCAAATAAAAGGGTTTGCGGCCATAAATATCGCTTAACTTGCCGTAAAGGGGAACCATGACAGTCGAGGCCAAAAGGTAGCTGGTCGTGACCCAGGCGTATTCTTTAAGCCCATGAAGGTCGGCGATGATGCGAGGCATGGCCGTACCCACGACGGTTTGGTCGACGGCTGAAAGTAGCATGCCCAACATTACGCTGATTAGAATCATGACGATTTGGCGCTCTGGAACTTGGCTGGCTAGTCCTGCCAATGGGTCGACAACCGTTGCTCTCTGGCCCGATCGGGTATTGGTGGCGGAATTTGCCATTAGTGATATCCCTCCTTGGGTGAAATGCGTTGCTGGGAGGCCTCGCTGAGTGCAGTCAGTCCGCGAGACAGGGCCTTCAGATCCTCGGGATCCATCTGATCCAACCACAATTTCAACTGGCGCTGACGTTGAGTTATTATTTGATAAAGGGTTCTTCCCGATTCGGTTAAAGAACACAGCACCAATCGTCGATCTTTGGTCGACCGATTGCGGTTGACCAGGCCCGATTGCACTAGGCGGTCAACGAGAAGACTTGACGCGGGCAGTCCAATGCCAAGACGTTTGCCCACGGCATTGATCGCTGAGGAAGGGTGCTCGCCAATGGTAATCAGAGCGCGCCATTGGGAAAGGGTAAGAACTGGGTCTGCCGGGTGATTTGATTGGTCCAACGCCTCAACCAGAGAGCGGATTTGGCGTTGAATGATTTCAGGAAAATGGGCCTGGCCTATGTCCGAGGCCATGGATGCACCCTCCTCCAAATAGTTTGTGAGGAAAAGTATTTCGCTTATGATGATACTACAAAATGGTTTGCTGGATCAAACTATTTCTGTCGACTATCTAAACGGTGATTGAACCATCAATATTTGGAAGTATCTTGCCCTGGATTTCCCTTGCAACGAGGATTGGAAAGATTGACACGAAAAAAGGCGTCCACTAAAGACCATGGTCTACACCGACCAGTGAACCTACTCATGACTAGAGCCGCACCGTTCGACTGAAGAGAGCCTGGGACGCCGAAGCATGCTGGCCCAATGATGTGGCGTAGCTGTGCCAGCACCGGACCCCTCGTGATCCCTTTTGGGGCATCCGCGCCTTCGTTGGTGAATTGAGCAAGGTGGACATTTCCTAATTACTGGTCGGTCTTAGATGCTGTTGGGTGGTAGCATCCAACGCACATGCCGCCTATGATTCTTGTATTTGCCGAGCTCTCGTGTTAAGATTCAACGGTAGTCGCGCCCGTAGTGAAGTGGATATCACGCAGGCCTCCGGAGCCTGAAGCAGGGGTTCGAGTCCCTTCGGGCGCACCAAACTTTTGAAACCTGCGCGGCAGTTGGCCAAGCGGGTTTTGTTATTTTCCTAAATTCCCAGTGGGCCGCATCACGGGCCGCAGTTAGTCGGGTGGTTTTTTCTTCGATTCCGACGCTTCCATAACACGCACGGCATGGACAATATCCGGTTGGATCCCGTGCATCCGCAAGACCATGCGCCACCGTTGTTCTTCCGGCGTCATCACTTCGTCGGGGCTGGGCACTAGCAAGGCGCTCAACGGCAGATCGAGCGCTTCGGCCAAGGCCGCCACCCAGTCCAAATTCGTCGAGGTAATCTTGGTGTGCTCAAACGTCCACAACCATTTTTCTTGAATGGGCGGTTGGTCAGGAGACTTTTTCAACTAGGTGACATTCGCCCGCTGAACGAGTTCTTTCAGCGTCCAATGTCGTTTGAGCCGTTCTTCGCGGACGCGAGCGCCCATTTGCTTGACGAGTTCGGGTTCCATCGAAAAAAATTCCTCGTGGTTCTCGAATCGGACGAAAAGGAAGGAAGCAAGCACCATCGGCCGTAGCCAATCGAATCGAGTAGACCGAATCGAGGTAAGAAGTTACGGAGGTTGTAACTGCTACACTAATTACTCATAAAGATTGACAATATAAGGTATAATGTTCCCAGATAATCAGCATATGGACGAGCAATTCGTGAGTATCGGCAAGGCACCCAAGATGATTGGCATGAGCATTCGAATTCTTGGACTACGCTAAGGACTTTCAACGGCGTTATCGGGCAGCGGGCTTACACGTCCTGATGCACGAGGTTTAAACCGCTTTCAGAAACCCTGTGGTTAGCTGCGATGATGTGGTACCATAATAATGTATTTCCCTGTTGCCACCACGTAGCGAAAGGAGTGACGGGGCATCTGAATGAGGAGCCGGGTAACACCTGGGCCGAGGGCACCACGCGAAAGACAGGGGCGAGACGCATAGCCATTCTCTTTCGTGGATCCTTGGCGGCGAAGGAGAGCGGGCCGTCCCGTCGATTCTCTTTCAATAGTGCGAGAGCAGCCCTCCAGCGGACGACGAGCTTTACAGTGAGTCCTGGGGCTCCTGTGAGATCCGCGCTGTCATCCGACAGTGACCTCGAACGACGGTTTACGAGGTTTTTTTAACCAGGATATGCTCAACAAAGCGGACATGGCGGTCTGCGGGCCTTCGATTCTCCTGATTCACAAAGGAGGATCAGCGCATGAGTGAGAAAGAAAAAACCCCCACCGCCGCAGGTTAGGGAAGAAAGGAACCGGCTGTTAAGGGTTTCGCCTTTACAGCCGGTATATACTGCACGCGGGTCAAATTTTACGGTTTGACGCCAAGGCTGTGGGCGTCTCAACCCATGGTTGCATAATGGGTTTCCAAGACGATGGCGTTCTCATAAAAACGAAAACTATGATCCGCGCAAAGATAAGCACAAGACGAACAATTCGGCAACCGTGGGACGGAAACGTCAGCTCTGACGCATGATATTGAACTCCTTGCCTAGCAAGGGGTTCGAGGCCTGGGTCAAAAAACTAACCGTCGGGGGCTGATATTCTACTTTCCTCTGTGCCATCATGGTAAGTGCATCCGATCTCACATCCTCGGACTCTGGCGTCTCGCGCTAAGCTCCCAGGAGGCGATTTTGATGGCGAATCCCGAAAAATTGGCACCGAATACGTTCCCCAATCGAAAAAGTGAGTTCACGTCGTCGGACGAGGAACCACGCGCGCGCCAAGTCGACACCGAACCCTGGTTCAAAACGGTGATGGCATGGCTCCCCCGATGGATCGAGCGGTTTCACGAAATCCCGGATCCACGCGACCCCAAGCTCATCACCCATCAGTTATGCGTGCTGGTCGTGTACGGCATTTTCCTGTTCCTATTTCAATGCGCTTGCGCCGCGCAGCCAATCGAGCGCTGACCCAGCCCGGAGTCTGGGAAACCCTGCAGACGGCCTTTCCTGAACTGGCGACGATCCCCCATAGGGATACGGTGGCTCGAGTGATCGAGGCGATCCCTCCCGAGACGTTCGAAACCGTGATCGTGAAGACGATCCATCGATTACTAAAAAACGGGCAATTACGGCACTGGATGGTGCTCAACCACTACTTGGTGGCCGTGGACGGTGCTGTCAAATGGGGAGCCCCGTATCCATGGGCCGAAGAAGCGCTGAAAAAGGAAACCAAAGCGGGCACGTGGTATCAGGCGTATGTCGTCGAAGTCGTCTTGGTCTGTCCCGGGGGGGGGGGTCACGTTGCCGCTTTTGGCCGAATTTTGTACGAATCCGGTCGACGCCGCCCCGGCGACCCAACCGGATTCGGAACTCAAAGCGTTTTATCGGGTGGCGAAACGCCTCCACGACGCGTTTCCGCGTTGGCCTCTCGTCTTGCTCTTCGACGGCCTCTACCCTAATGGCCCGTTGTTTGAATACCTTGACCGACTCGGAGGGCAGTTCATGATCGTCCTCAAAGCGGGGAACCTGTCCGCCTGGCAGAAGGACGCCACGAAGTGGCACCAGTTGTTGTCGGACCAGCAAAAAACCGAAACCTGGGGAGATCGAGAGCAACACTTCTGGTGGGTCAACGGCCTTGAGTATACCTGGTCGGACTCGCAGACGAAGGGAACCAAAACCATCGTGCTTAATTATGTGG
>JAMCVM010000034.1 GCA_023475835.1 Bacillota bacterium
GACCCACATCGCATTCCCCCGTCGCCACCACGTGGCGAAAGGAGCGACGGGGCATCTTGATGAGGGCCCAGTAACACTGGGGCTCAGGGCACCACCGACGGGACACCGATGGGCGTTTCCTGCCATCCTTCTCCTGCCGGGATCTTGAGCGGGGAGCCGGGGAAACGCATCCCGACTCCATGGGGCGGAAGCCACCCCCGAGCAGACAATGAGCTTTACAGCGAGTCCTGGGGCTCCTGTGAGGACTGCGGGTCCCATAAGGGGCTGAGAAAAGCCGAAAGAGATTATTGTAGGTTTTTCTAACCAGGGCTCGAGGACTTTAATATATCCCGACGGCATGCGTTCCAGTGGCCGTCTTCAGATCGGCCTGGGAAAATCCGTTAGGGCTTTTCTACGCGGCTATTGCAAGCGTCATGCGAACCGGGTTCTCGATAGTATCGGTCTAGAGGACCTAGCGCCAAAGCCTCCCCGTAGCTTCAGTACGGTAAAACAAAAAAACCGTGGGGTCGGGCGAATCGAATGACGTGCTTTGGTTCCCACCGATCCCACGGGTGGTCGCGAAAGGTGTCGGCAAGATCTTCTGCTTAGGCTTGTCGACTCAGCTTTCGCCACCAAGGTTGCCGTTTGGTCTCTAGAATTTTGCGGACTTGGTGTACCAATTCTTTGTCTCGGAAATCCAACATCCGATTGCGTTCACGTTCCATATCCTTGGCTAATTGTTCCTGTTGGTCTAGCTTTTCGAGCAATTCGTCGCGCAAAAACTCCATTTCCTTGCGCATTTGATGCTGTTCGGATCCAATTAATGTTAGGCTATCCCCTAGTTTTTGTCGCAGGTTGGTCAGGGCTTCGCCAAGACTAACCGGAAGCGCGTCCTCTCCGGCCACCGTGATCATCATCGGCACCCCGTTTTCTGACAACGAAGCCTCTACTTGATCCGAGGTTCTGCCTCTCGCGTATTGGTCGCGAATTTGGACCAGCAGGTTGACGGCGTTCCGGGCGATCATATAGTTTCGATGATTTTTTCGGGTGTTGAGATGGTGACCGTGTTGGGCCACGTATCGGCGAATCGTACGGTCTGGGATCCCGGTAGATTTCTCCACCTCGGCAATGCTGAGCCATTCCTCTTCCATAGTTAAGACTCCCTCCTCTGGGACCGAAGGGTACCCGGCCAAACGGCCGCCTCTCGGCACAGGTAATTTATGCCATTTGATCCAGTATTTGTCAATTGCCTAGATCCGAAATCGTTAGCCCCCGGTCATGGATTAAACTGCCAACGCTCCCTCGATTCGAGTTATGATGAGAATCAGCCAAATTAGCGATTTGATCGTTTCTGGGAGGCCCACTCATGACCAATGACCACGAAACTCGTCAGAGTCAACTGCTCTCTTTTTTGTCGGATGCCGCGGGACCGCTCCGAGGTGAAGACCTTGCTAAAACCCTGGGAGTGACCCGCCAAGTCGTGGTTCATGACATTGCCTTATTGCGAGCTTCCGGAGTGGACGTGGTCGCGACTCCCCGCGGATACTATCTTGCCCGGGCGTCCTTGGGACGCCATCGAGAAGTCTTAGCCGTGCGCCATGGAGTTCAACAGACCGGGGATGAACTGTATACTTTGGTCGATCATGGCATTTTAGTGGTTAATGTGATGGTTGAACATCCAGTATATGGGGAAATCTCAGGAACTCTACGCATTGAATCGCGGCTCGATGTCGACCAATTTTTAGATAAAATCAGCCGCCATCATGCCCATTTGCTGTCGGATTTGACCGGTGGCTACCATATGCACGAGGTGGAATTCAGCCATCGTGTCCAATTGGATAAGGCGGTCGCAGCGTTGGAGGCACGGGGCATCGAGGTCTTTCCCTAGCCCGATGGTTGACAGCGGCTGAACACGATCTGCAGTCGATTGCAGTCCGCAATGATGGTCTAAGTCGGCTTTGATCATTTTGCTGTTATCCATGGTTCCTTCCCAGCCTGGCTCCGCACCTAGCGTTTTCGCTGCCGAGCTCGGACTTAATTAAAAGATCGTCCGGCTTGTCCATAATCATCTTTTATGTGTTAACGTCTGTATATACAGTGAAGCTCCTTCCGACCGTCATCGCTGGCGAAACTCGGGTGCGAGTGAAACTTAGGCCGCGTCGGGCGGACGCGGCTTGGATGCACACGGGAGCTCAGGGTCATGGGCAATGGCCAGCGAAAAGGGTTGTCGGAGGCCATCCGAGGAGATCCAGGAGGGAACTGAAACCACAATGAGGACAAATGTATGGGATCGATCGGGACCCGGTGCCGAAAATTCGCAGGGAGTGTGATCGGCAATGAAATCGATAGGCAATGGTGCAGTGTACGGAGAGACTGTAGTTCAGATAGAACCCTATGGGGCTCAGATAGTCCCGGATTCAGAACGGCACGGCAACGCTCGTGGTCAATTTACCTTGTGGTTAGGCAGTAATCTAACCATTGCCGATTACGCGCTGGGATTTTTTCCGATTTACCTTGGCATGTCCTGGACATGGACCATTTCCGCGATATTGGTGGGAAATCTCCTGGGCGGACTGGCGATGGCCCTATGCGCGGGACTGGGACCCGAATATGGGGCCCCCCAATTAATTATTAGTCGTTTGGTGTTTGGCCGACGGGGAGGGTACGTTCCCGCTTTCTTGAACTACATCAGTACGATTGGTTGGTTCTCGGTCAACAATATCCTGGGCTCTTTTGGGCTCAAGGTGCTTTGGCCCAGTCTTCATTTTTGGCAGGCGGCGGTTCTCTTGGTTGTGGTGCAGGGCATCGTCGCGGTTTTTGGGTACAATTTTATTCATCTCTACGAGCGTATCATGGCGGTGGTGTTGGGGCTTATGTTTCTTGGAGTCACCGTGATGGCTTTGGACAAGCCAGCGAAACTCGCCGCCTATCATCCCGTGATGCATTCGCCTTGGATTGCGTTTGCGATTATGGTAGCGGCAGCCTTGTCCTATATTGGAAGTTGGGGACCTTACGCCGCCGACTACAGCCGCTATTTACCTTTGGTTACGAAACGCATGCCAGTCGTGGTCTGGAGTTTTCTTGGAGCCTTTATTGCCTCTGTCTGGCTCGAATTGGTGGGCGCCCTGGTCGGAGTGTTAGCTGGAGCCAGTGCCAATCCGATTGACGCGTTGCACCGAGTCACGGGCAGCCTAGGCGATGTCTCGGTGGTCGCCATTATTTTAGGGGGGACTGCGGCCGATGCGCTTAACATTTACTCCAACTCTCTGTCCGCCGGGGCTCTTGATATTAAAATGCCAAGATGGCGGTTGGCCGTCCTGGCTGGACTGCTGGGACTCGGGCTAAGCATCGCTGGATCGGGCGCGTTCGAAACCTATTATGACAATTTTCTACTGCTGCTGGGCTATTGGATGACACCATGGATGGGGGTGCTGTTTGCCGAGCTCTATGGACGGCATACTCAGACGAAAAATATCGACGGAATTCGGTGGCGTGGTCTAATCAGTTTTTTGGTCGGACTGACCATCTCTGTCCCCTTTATGAGTTCGACCCTCTTTGAGGGCCCGATTGCTAAACGCTTGGGTGGGGCCGATTTAACCTTCTACGTCGGATTCTTGGTCGCTTTTTTTCTGTATTGGGGTTGGGGACGGGTCCTGAACGGGGTTGGTTCTAGCCATCTACGAGACGAAAAGCCTTCGTAGGGCGGCCCGCTGGCCCTTGAGGTCTTCCCGCAGACTTTTTAAGAGGGGTTTTGGTCCGCAACAAAAAAGTCGTTTTTTCACCAAACGACACTTTTGGGATAGATGGAGACGGGTTATTAAGGCTCTTTCAAGCGGCTCGGTCCGCGTAGACGAGTCAGGAATGCCTGTCATTGTGGGTTCACGACCGCAAACAACATGGCCAACGGGGGATCATTTCAGGTGAATGTTTTGGGGCACGGTCGATACGGCAGATGCCAATGCAGCAAAGAGGATTTTAACGCGGAGCACCGATTTTGAGATCAAACCGTGGATGACCAAAGAGGCTATTATCCTCCTCGCGGACGACAATAGACGAAATTTCGTTACGGTTTGCCGCCGGTTCGGTGAGAGAATCCGATGGCGTTGCTCCTCAACTCAACCCATCTATGGTGATCTGCGAGGCGGATAACAAGATCTTGGATCAGCCAAACGCTCAATTACGGGAGCAATCCCCGGCGCCAATTCAGAAGTGGCTAGGCTTTTACAGACACTCGTCACCGTTATGGCCAGACTCCAACTGGAGGAAAACACCGTGGTTCCAAAAGCGGAGAGCGAACAATCAGCGGAAAACGAACGTGGGGAACTTTAGGTGAGTGTTCGGTAACGGTCGCTGGGACCACCGACGGCGACCTTAGTCCTTCTTAGTCCTTGGGGTGGGCGGCCCCACGTATGAGCAGCGGACAAAATAACGCGGGGTCCTCACTCTTTTTTAGCCATTTCTGACGCCATCTCGCCGTCATTTTTGGCTGATACCAATCGGCCCAGTTGTTCAAAAATTTGATTCCACATCGGTGGAGTTAACCGCCCGCTGCGGGTGTTACGCTGGGAGCAATGATAGCTGGCCAATAGCCAACGTTTATTTCGGTCAAAACGATAGACGCGGCCGTGCTCAAATACCGGTCGTTTCTTCAGCCCCTCCCCCATCTCCTGAAGCCATCGGATATAGCCTTCAAATGCTACTCGGCCCAGGGTTAGCACACCTTCTGAGCGTGGCAGCAATGTGAGTTCTTGGTGCAAGAAGGTTTGGCAGGCGTCGATTTCATCACGCGAAGGCTTGTCCCCGGGCGGGGCGCAACGCACCAAATTAGTGATGTACACGTCACGCAGAGTCAGCCCATCATTCATCGCAATAGATGATGAGCTATTGGCAAACCCGTATCGAAACAAGGCATCATAAAGCCACCCGCCAGCGGCATCCCCGGTAAATGGTCGGCCAGTGCGGTTGGCGCCATGACGCCCTGGGGCGAGTCCGATGATGACGATGCGTGCATTCTGGTCGCCAAATCCGGCTACAGGCTTTCCCCAATAGGGCTGGTCGCGATACCGTGCCTGTTGCCCCTGGGCGGTCTCACACCATGCTCGCAGTCGTTGGCAACGATCACAAGCATGGACTAAAGACGCCAAGCCAGATAACGATAATGATTGCTCCATATGCATAGTATAGCTTAGAAAAGAAGATGTCGAAACCAAACCCCGAGCGCAGGCGGCCAAAGGCAGATGAATGGGCTTCCCCCCACCCCGTCGGCCGATGTGGCCAATGTTGGCTTGGAGGCAATCATCCATGAGGCGGCGCCGTGACGTCGAAACGATTGTTCCGCGGTTGGCGATCTGGGCACCATAAAGGAAGACATGGGGTTGCTCTAGACTGTCGTCGTGAGATCTCTTGGGCCGGTGTGCGTTCCCTAAGTGCCTAACCTGGTGGCTGGCAAGCCCATCGCCCGGTCTTGGATGCCTACGAGCTACCGTTTTGAGGCTGCTCGCCGAAGAGGAAGAGCCCAGTGGAGGAAGATCGGATGACACTCGGTTAAGATTCTTTCGTCCCGAAATACCAAGGCGAGACTTTAGTGTCTAAGGTCCGAACGTTAGCGGATGTGAGTCATAGCAATGCGAAGGTGGTGGATTTTCCAAAAAATCGTCAGCAACGACACTCGTTTTCCGATTGGTTGCATAGTTCTAGAAGAGCAGAGTGTGCCTGGATCAAGCGATCGGGCGAAGGGAAGGAAATTGAGCAACTCGCCCACCTGATGACGGACCGCTCACGCTCCACGTCATAGGCTTTCTGGGCAAAAGGCAAGGAAGTACAAAATTGGCCCCTCAGAGGAGCAAAAGGCCGTGCACAACGCTATTCGTGACCAGTTCAATCCGCCGTGGCCGGAAGCGGAAAGAGCGGGCGTATTGAATCAGCAGGGACATTTGCAGTGGAACTCGGCGAGCCTAGAGGAACATCCGTTGCATTGGAAATGGTCCGCTGTCATTCCGGCTCACAACGAAGGACGTACGATCGCCCAGGTTCTGCAAGCAGTGCAGGAACTACCGCTTGATCAAATCATTGTGGTCGTCAATGGGTCGATTGACGATACCAAGGCGGTAGCGGAACGCTATGGCTGCCGCGTGTTAGAATACGACTCGGTGCTGGGTCACGATATTGGCCGGGCATTGGGGGCAAAATCGGCGATCGAGGCGGATGCCGAGGCGGTGTTATTCATGGATGCCGATATCATCGTTCGCAGTCATGAGTTATTTCCATTCCTCTCGGGCGTAGAGCGAGGCCTTGATGTGGCGCTTAATGATGTGAGTCGCCTCACGCTGTTCAATCCTCAACATCCCGTCAATATCGCCAAGGCCTACTTGAATTGGGTGCTCGGTCGATCAGACCTAGGTTATAGCTCCATGACGGGGATCCCTCACGCCCTTAGCCGCAAAGCCATCGAAGCCATTGGCTGCGCGCCACTGGCAGTGCCGCCACTGGCCCATGCGAAAGCGGTGCTGGCGGGTCTCAGCGTAGGGGTGGCCGGCCCCGTCGATGTCGTGGCCAGAAACCGAATCCACGGCGTGGATTCCCGCTTCAGTTCCGGGCAGTTGGAGCACATCATCTTAGGCGACCATTTAGAGGCTCTCGCCTATCTGGTTAGTATCCGCGGAGTCCGAGGAGGCTTTACCGATGGAGAACGGGAGCGCTCCCGCCTGGGTCCTTTTGAGGCGAGGCCGCCGGGATCTTTGGCGAGTGCCCCGGCGACCCGAGCAGTCGTACCTCACGGATGGGCCCAGAAACTTAAATCTTCTGGAAGTGATCCACATCCAAAACAAAGATGACCGCGCCTCCGACCGACACAGTGACCGGAGAGACGTACGCGTCGGGGTGCATCGAACCCAGGTCGGGCTTGTGCATGACGTCGCGACGATGACAATGACGAGAAATCAGATCAATGACGGAATTGACTGCGCCGTCGTCTACGCCGGCCATGATCATGACACTGCCACGCTGTAAAAATCCTCCACGAGTCTTGACACTGGTGTGGGCCACTTTGCCTTGGCGAAGAGAACGCGTGACCTCGTTGGAGTCTTGGTCTTGCACTATGGCTACGATCATTTTCATCACTAGGCCTGCTCCTTAAAACGTGGACGGATATCCACGCTAGATTTTTCCTGGTTGCACGTGTTCCGACTCCCATGGGGCTCGGTACTGTGGGGGTTAACACTTCCCAGGCGTAACTGTTCGAGAAGCTCTCAGTAGTGAAACTCCCTGAGGATTTGATGCCCCTCAGCTTGGGCCAAGTTTTTCTCCGCATTTAGACCACGGTCTACGCGAGCCCCGCAGTTGGAGGCATGCTATCTCCGATTCTTCAAAATGAAAGCGTGTCGCTTCTAGCCACCACAACAACCCCATGGACTCGAAGGAGAAAATGGACGGACTTCCCGCGCCTCGACCCGTATTTTTTGCGCATTGTACAAGCCTCTGCTTAACCGCATAAATCCTGAATTGTTAAATCGCGTAGATGAGATGGCAGTTCTTGAGCATCCCTCATCCCCGTGGTAATTAAACCCTGGCGGATTGCTGATGTTTTTTCTTGAACTTAGGCGGTTCCAAAGGCCTTTAAAGAATCTTCGATACGCCACTTGCGCATGGATGATCGCTGTTTTCTAGGCTTTCGAAGAGACACGTTGAGTCCACGGATAGGCGCGGGCACCCGTTTGCCGGATCCACCGGTCAAAAGCATCCGCGGACAGAAAAGGTAATCCTGGGTGGGATCGTGCTTGGTGGGTCACCGCATCCAAGTGATACCGGCACCCCCCGAAGGTTGGACCCATCGGTTGACGCTGCGCTGGCGTTGAGTGAATTTTCGTCCGGTCCGCTGTTAACATCAGGCTCCTCCACAATCTGAGTGTTATACTTCCGTAACCATCCATCTGCGCGGAAAACAATCCCGATCATCGTGAAGTGTCCGAACGCCTTGATACTCCAAATATTGTCAGTGGATATAATATCTCCGATTGCTCGGAGCGCGGTGGAATTTGAATCAACCCGAAGCATCCCAACGTTCTGACGTCTTTACCGTGATGCCCAACATTTAGGGGAATCCCTGCCTCCATGGACGAATCGTTCGCAGCCAGCACTTCTCTTAGGCCCATTACGACCGACCGAGGCATGATCTCCTACCATGATTGGGTGGCCTCCCCTGGGTCGAGCGAGAAATTGCAAGTAGCGCCGTTCCGAGTGTACCCCGAAGTCGCACCGAGGTGAAGTGCCATAGCTAACCCGGCGCCATTGAGACCATCGGCAATCGATGCCATTTTTTCCGCATTTCCCCTCATTCAATATTAGCACTCTGCTTGCAGTACGGCATAGGGTAAGCCATGGATTAGGCAAATTGGCCAGGGACCTCGAAGGCCATAAGCGGAGGGGTGGCAGAGGTAATGTGCGGAATAGCGGGCTGGATTAATTGGGAACGGGACCTGGGGGCCGAGCGGAGCAGCATGATAGCCATGGCAGACAAGATGGTGTGTCGTGGTCCGGATGCCGAAGGATGGTGGGCCCATGGTCATGCCGCATTTTCGCACCGCAGGCTTATTGTTGTCGACCCGGAGGGCGGGCAGCAGCCCATGGTCAGGGAACGCTCGGGTCAACATTATGTTTTGGTCTATAACGGGGAAATATACAACACCGTAGAACTTCGACAGCAGCTCACCGCGTTGGGCCACGAGTTTCGCGGCCATGCGGACACGGAAGTCGTTTTGGAGGCGTACCTGGAATGGGGGCCTGCCGCAGTCGAGCGCTTTAATGGGATTTTTGCTATCGGCCTTTTGGATGAAGGCCGCCGAACACTGTGGTTGGCGCGTGATCGGATGGGTGTCAAACCGCTGTTTTGGGCGGTTCGCGGTCGTGACCTCATCTTTGCGTCCGATCTTCGGGCGATGCTGGCCCATGAATTGATCGAACCTGAAGTCGGCCCCGACGGGCTTTCGGAAATATTTGGTCTGGGGCCCGCGCGCACTCCGGGTCACGGAATCTTCCAAGGCATTGAAGAATTAAAGCCCGGCCATTGGCTGGAATATTCCACTCGCGGTCTCAGCGATCACGTCTATTGGGCGCTGCAAAGTCACGCGCATGAGGACGATCTCCCCACCACCATTCACCACTTGCGGAATTTATTGGAAGACACCGTGGTGCGCCAATTAGTAGCCGACGTCCCGGTGGTTACTTTGCTGTCAGGGGGACTGGATTCGAGTATTGTGACCGCAATGGCGGCCAAAGCCTTTGACCGGGCCAACCGAGGACCGCTTGATACGTATTCGATCGACTTTGTGGATATGGGGCGCTATTTTCAATCGAATGGCTTTCAGACCAACCTCGACGCTCCTTGGGTGGAAGTCGTATCTGAGTACTTGGGCACGCGCCATCATCGCGTGGTGCTCGACACGCCGGAATTGGTCGATGATCTCCTGCCCGCCCTTCACGCTCGCAACTATCCCGGCATGGCCGATGTGGATAGTTCACTCCTGACGTTTTGTCGTGAAATTAAACGCAATGCCACCGTAGCCTTGTCGGGGGAAGCGGCGGATGAAATCTTCGGCGGCTACCCCTGGTTTCATATGGAGGGTGCACTGCGGGCTACCACATTTCCCTGGGCACGCACGCTCGATCGACGTTTGGCGGTTTGGTCCGAAGAGCTTCTTGGCTTGACTCATTTAGCCGACTATGTGCACGACCGATACCAGCAAGCGCTAGCCGAGGTGCCGCGTTTGGCCGGTGAGCCTCGCGATCAAGCTCGGCTGCGGGAAATTGCCTACCTCAGCATTACGCGGTTTATGCCCACCTTACTTGACCGTAAAGATCGCATGAGTATGGAAGTGGGGTTAGAGGTCCGCGTACCCTATTGTGATCATCGCATTGTCGAATACGCGTGGAATATTCCTTGGCCATGGAAGTGTTTGGGTGGCCAATCGAAAGGCATTCTGCGTCAGGCAGTGGCCGATCTGTTGCCGCCCGCGGTGGTCTCGCGCCAAAAAAGCCCCTACCCTTCCACGGTCAATCCCTCATATCGTGAGGCCATGCGTGCCTGGCTTCGCCAGACTTTGGCTGAATCGGACTCTCCGTTGAAGCCCTGGGTTGATCATGAGTTTCTCAAACGCTTGATCGATGGTCAAAACGAAGTAGCCGACATCCCCTGGTTTGGTCAACTAATGGGCACTCCTCAACTCTTTGCATTTTTGATCCAATTGGACCATTGGCTACGGACGTATCACGTTCGGATTCGGGGATAGGGGTGGCTAGCCAGGGATGCCGGTTTCTTAGGAGAATGCTTGCTGATGCGGATCGCGACCGGTCGCAGAGGACGGGGCGGCAGATAGTTCGGGGGCGAGCAAAAAATCTTGAACGGAACGCAAGACACGAAAATCCTGCCATCGTTCAGGGGCAAGGCCCGGTCGAATCGCGTCCACATCAGACAATTCCGGCTCCGACAAACGGATGAGATGTTGGCGAATAGGACGAGACAGGTCCGCCCAGGCCCAGGGCACGTCGAAACGGACAGCAATGGCGATGCTTCCGTTTGCTAGCTGGCTAAACCCTCGAACTGCGCCGTGTAAGGGCTCCAGTCCGGTCTCTTCGGCTAATTCCCTTTTCGCCGCTGCCACCGGGTCGAAATAGCCGGAGCGGATATCCTCGAGGCTCGGCGATCCGCCGATGGGTTGCATCACATTCGGTTTAGAGCTTTTCGGATGCGTCAGTCCTACGATGGCCAGGCCATCGGCTGTAATCACCCAAGCGCAAGCGGTGACGATTCTAACGTGATAGGGATGGCCTGGCTCTAGGTAGCGCCGGCTGAACAAAAAATGGGCGAAATCCGTGAAGCGCGTCTCGATACCAGTTTCCCCCTGCCTGTCCCATCCGTCCCGGTCTACCGCCAGGACGGGCCCTCGGTAAAAATGAGGACGATCACAAAGGACTTTAGACCAATGCAGATTCACCTGATCTAACCATTCCGGAGCTAACTGCCACCGTGTCGGGGACACTCGCACCACTAGTCGCTCTGTGGGCTTCCACGTCATAAACCGCTCACGCTCGCATCATCCTTTGTGTGGAGACTTTTTCCGTCCCTACCTAATCGCCATCAAAAACGCCCAGCACGCTCCGCCCCAACAAAGTCGCAAACAACCAAAAGCGCACGAAAACCCCCACCCTCAGATTCCACGCTAGCCTGAATACTCCAAACGTAACGCCTTGGGATTTTGCCTTATCCTTAGGCCACTCGCAATTCTCGTGGGCTAAGCGTACCATACATAGGGATAAACATCCAAAACCGCAGGAGGTTTTATGCACATGCCAAACACCTATCGCTTGATCGACCTTCGACCCGATCGCCATCCCGATTTACTACCATGGTCTCCGGTCTTGGCAGAAACCGCCGCGCGACGCGTGGCTGCTACCAACATGCCAGCCATTTTGTTGCGTAGTCAATCAGCTTATGTTCTTTTGGGTCCCCAAGATCGACGTCTGCCTAAATTGAGCGAGGGGCTGCGTTGGCTTAAATCCCAGGGATTGCCGGTGTTGTTCCGTCTGGGTGGAGGCTCGGCGGTGCTTTTGGACCACCATTGCGTCAGTTTTGCAGTGATTCGTCCATCGCGGGATTTAACCGCATGGCGAACAAATTTTATTGTCATGACTCAAGGAGTGTTGCGAGGATTGGCTATGCTCGGGGTGTCGGCCCAATTTGGCGAGGCTCCAGGTTCTTATTGCCCGGGCCCGTACGATCTGCTAGTGGCCGGAAAAAAAGTGGCTGGCGTCGCTCAGGCGATTCGCGGAGGGTATGCAATGGTTAGTGGCATGCTCATTGTTGACCAAGACCCAGTAGCGACGACTGCGCTGCTTCAGGAGTTCTACGACCGTGCTGGAAAGGTTCAGCTCCTTCGGTCCGAGGCGGTGGCCGACCTCGCTTCGTGGGTTCCGGTAACCGTTAACCAGGTGTTTGACGCGATCATCGAGGGCTACTCGCAAACCGACGTTCTCCATCAAGACCCATTGACTCACGATGAAATCATGTTGGCTCAGCGTTTATATCAAGAACGCAATCTGGCTTAGCCGCGGCACGGACATCGCCATTTCGATGGCATAGGGAACGCGGGTCAAAGTTGACGGTTTGATGCCAAAGCCATGGGCGTCTGTAACCCTTGCTATGTGATGGTTCCCAAGTACTCTGACGGTTTCCCAGCCATGGAAACTATATATCCGGCACTAAAGAATTTAAACTCTACAGCCCGACGAAACATGCTCAGTCACCGGAGTCGGGCGAAAATGGACGTTATAAGATCTTTAATGCCGGCTATATATGCTCTCAAGCAAAATAAAATCCAACAGCATTGGGTCGTAGACCTGGTTAGAAAAATCTAGGATAATTTCTTTCGGTTTTTCTCGGTTGCTGACGGAACCTGCAGTCCTCACCGGCGCCCCAGGACTGGACGTAAACCTCGTCGTTTGCTCGGCGGCGGCTTTCGCCCCATCGAGCGAGGATGCGTGTCCCTCGCTCACCTCCGAGGATCCCGGACGGAGAAGAGAACGGCGAACCGTTCCGGTTTCTGTTCGGTGATGCCCTCAGCCCGGGTGTTGCCCGCCCTCTTCAAGATGCCCCGTCGCTCCTTTCACCATGTGGGAATGCGGTATGGGGCATTCTGGGAACAGGATCTTGCGATCTCTTAACCATCGCCTCAAATCCTGATGACGCGATGCCAACGTCCTTGACAGGAACCGTTGAATCTGAGCCCAGGCGCTCCAATCCTTCTTGGGTACGCCACGTCGTCCCCTGGATGCTGGGTTCGCGTGTACTGTCGTAAGGCTTTCGAGACGTTCTCGCGGCGGACTTTCAACCCCCCACGGCGTCCAATGACCAGAGTTGCCGCGTGATGGGCGATGATACCGTATCGGGGGTGATACTTGAAGCGCCCAATGGTGGAGGGATAGGCCGATGAGACCTTACGGATGGCCACGCCTTCCCGAGCCTCCTCGCGTTCAATGGCCGTCAACAAGGCGCGATAGTTAAATTGATGGGTCTGGCGATTAAACTGGCCGCTGACCTCGCGGTCGGGGAATGAATGGTAAGTCTTCGACTACCTTTGCCAATACAAACAACCATTCGTCCGTCTGCCACCGGTAACCATGATGCCCTACGGTAAAAGGCAATCGTATATTCATTGTAATCAGTTTAACCCTTCCCCGGTTCGGTTTTGGGCTCAATGCCCGCTCGTCGCCGGGAAGATCTAACCAAATATCGAGCCGCTAAATCGGTTCTTTTGCCAGGACTTTCATTGTCAAGGTCGATGACGTTCCGGCGATGATATCATGAGCGTCAACCCGCCTGACGCTTGCGCTCGGTTTTCAGTGAGGAGATTAACGTTCGGCCAGCACGCGATCAATGCCTTTGGGCGACGCCAACAAACCAGCACCCGACAGCAGCGGAAGCTTCCCCAGCCCAAAGCCAGCGGAGTTCTCTTTCCAGGAAGGCTTTTTCCGGCCGCTTTCGCCGAGGACCTGGCGGTCCGACGCCGCCAGCATAGGGATGAAAGTCGTGGCCGGTTCCCACGTCCTCGGCTCGACCTAAAGCCCCCCATCCCCTAATCGAGGGCTCGGGCAGCGGTAGGTGAGTTCTTGGCAAAGCCGTCTAAGTGTGGAGGTTAGGGGGTCAAAAGCGCTCGATGTCGACGGACTTTTTTTCGCCATTGCAAATCCATTCTTCGAGCTGCAGTGAGATATCGTACGTTTGGTGGATAGAGCCGAACTAAAACGATTTGTGGGATGGTCACCTCCAGATGCCCACATAGGGTGCATTGCGTACCGTCTACGACGGTAACCAGCATCTGGGTGCCTTCCACGGTTAGAGGGCCGGTCTTTACGACGTCTAATGATCCACAGGTTTGGCAACGTTCTTCCTTCATGGTGCAAATCCTCCCATCGACGAAATCTTACTCTATGCTTTCTCTTTGCCGATGGCCGTTTCCTCCTTCTATCCCCAGGATACTCACAGTTTTTTCACAACTTTATCCCCATTATATCCACAAAGGTCGACGAGTTTCGTCACAAGCAGAGCTCCTCTCAGATCCAAGCGTTGACGCCGAGCGACACTGCCGGATCGGCCGTTTCGGCAGGCGAGCCTGTTCGCCTAAGGTGTGCGGGTTTTTAATGCATGGCACATTCAGAGCGTGATGAGGATCGGCGAAGCCATGAGCCTATTTTCGTACCTATTTTCCGAGCCCTTTCTCCTCTGGTCGACGCTGTTGACGCTAACCTCAGGCAGGTTAAATACCTAGATCTCGGGCTGATGTTTTGGAGCTTTCCGTGTCGTCGGGCAGATTGATCCAAGCGGTTGACTTCGGAAGCGTTAAAAGGTCGGCTAAGTGGCGCGGGGGGCCTGATTACGATCGGTGCTTCTTAGCCAGATATTCTTGGCGAAGCCGCCGAAATACCGCGAGCGACTGGTTAGACCAGTGTAGGTCCGGTGCGCCGGGTCGCTTCAACTTGGCGGATGAGCGCTATTTGCGAATCAAGCATTCCTCTAGGCAAATGCTGCAGGGGATGCCAGGCGCCCGACTCAATCTCTCCATCCCATGATGTTCCGATAGAGTCGGGAAAGGCGGCATCATCTTCCAGGGAATACACCACCTCAAAGTGGCGCGGCCGAACAAATCCCATTTGAACGCAGCGCAAATGCGGACCGGATGATAGGACAATCCCGGTTTCCTCGGCGATCTCTCGCAACGCGGCCTGCTCGAGGGTTTCGCCCCGGTCGACGAACCCTGTAATCAGACCCCATGGATGGCGTGGACGGTATCGATGGCGCAATAGCAACACTTGGTCATTGCGAAAAGCCACAACCGCCACCGCTATCAAAAATTTGGCGTGCGTCCACCAGACGAAAACGGACACCGCCTGCGCAGGACAATATTTCAATGCTTCTAAGCCCAGGATGCGAAGCTGCCTCAAAAGTTGCTTAAGCATGGAAAACCGCAAGCGTAGGGATTATTTTACACCAAAGCGGTTCAAGTGTTGCCCAGGTTCCCATTTGGCTTCCCCTTTGCTGTTATTCGTCATGCCGTCGGTGATTGCATCGGCTATGGTTCATAATATGTCCTTGGCCACAGATCATGTGCACTTCACCGGGCGCCTTCAATCGGTTAACTAGCAAGGAAAAATGCCGGGTGAAACGTCTAGAGGGCTGGCTTCAGGGAATGGGGATTGAGGAGGCGAAGAAGAGACCACTCGATAAGAATTATGAAAAGTCCGAATGTTGGACATCTAAGGCGAAGCAAGGACCTAGCCGTGACGGACGTCTGACGAAACATCGTCTCATACCCAGGGCCTCAGTGACGAAAAAGTCGACCCGTCCCAACAAGCCGGTCCAAGACACGACATGGGATGGGGATGTTGGGCTGCCGACTCGAAATGAAAAAGTGCTATCCGAACATGACTTATGACGGATTGCGATAGATTCTTCGGATTCGATTTAACAAATCCAGTCGCTCGTCGACGATGCGCATAGCTACGTCCAACGTCGACAATTGCTCTTCGTCGGCGGCCGTGAATATAGCGGTCAACGTATCATAGATAGCCTCGACCTGATGGTGAGCCCGGTCGCTACGATAGCCTTTCAGTTCATCTGCCACTTGGATGAGGCCTCCAGAATTTACGATAAAGTCCGGAGCATACAAAATGTTTTGATCGCGCAGACGAGACGCGTACGAAGCATCGGATAATTGGTTATTCGCTGACCCAGCAATAATCGCACATTTCAACCGAGGTAGAGTCTCTTCGTTGACGACGTTGCCTAGGGCGCAGGGCGCAAAGATATCGCAAGGCGTTTCCAAGATTGCCCAAGGATCGGTCGGTTCCACATTCAGTTCGGCTACGGCTTTGCCAACCGCGTGCGGATTAATATCGGCGACAATAACCGAAGCGCCCTCGGACAAGGCTTGACGGACCACTCTCAGTCCCACTTTACCCAGCCCCTGCACCGCGATCGTCCGTCCACTGAGCGACGGCGACCCGAATCGATACGCTAAGGCTGCCCTCATGGCGATAATCACACCCAGCGCGGTGACGTCCCGAGTATCACCTGAACCGCCGTATGCCGTAGGTAGACCGACGACATACGGCGTCTCCTTGGCGGTATGTACAAAGTCCTCCGCATTGGTGCCGACGTCTTCGGACAGCGTGACCCGGCCCTGCAACGTTTGGACAAAACGTCCTAAGGCTCGAAATAAGCCCTCGCTTTTTCCCGAACTAGGATCGCCAATAATGACGGTCTTTCCACCGCCAAAGTCCAAACCGGCTGCCGCTGCTTTGTAAGTCATACTTTCTGACAGGCGCAAGGCATCTTCTAACGCATCATCGGAGTTTTCATAAGGCCACATTCTACATCCGCCAATCGCAGGACCCAGGGTTGTGTCGTGAATCGCGATGATGGCCTTCAGCCCGCTAGCCTTGTCGTAATTAAATATGACTTGCTCGTGGCCGCGTTTGGCCATCTCTCGAAAGATATCCATCAGCTTGGGTCCTCTTTCCAGAGAACTCGTCACCACCCTTATCCTGACTTAGTGCCACCTTGCTCGCACATCAATCATACTCGATCATTATAAGCGACTGCGTGGATCAAGCTCAAATGCAATTGAGCGGAAGTTCCGGCGGTTCGATTTGGCCCAATCCCGGCCAGGATGCGACCGGGGTGCCCGCTCCCTCCGCATTGGGGTCAAGATTCCACGGCGGCGGCCGCCTAGAGGAAGGCAACGGCCGAAACACGGCCACTGGAGTCCCTTGGCCGCCCTGGCCCATCGGATTGTCATGAGTCAGAGCCCGAACCCACTCCGGATCGGCTGGGCCGTAAACGGCGATCACTTCGCTGCCGACATCGTTCACATCGACAATAGCCACCGTCGCCCGACTAAGTCGTGAGGACAAGGTGCGAGCCAGAGTTTGACTCTGAAGCGGGGCCAGAACCACAAACTGATTGTAAGGCTCGATCGTGTCAGGTCCAGGCCCATCGATGGCCGCCACTCGGCGACCGGCGATCCGATAAAAATCACCACTTCGGCCAATGAGCCGGTCGAAGGCACCTACTACCGCAGCTACCCCTATCCGCCACAGGCCGGCTTCGGCAATCGCCATTTGCATCGTTTCAGGGCGATTCAGGCCGAGGCCATAGCCCAGTGGACCGATATAACGGGAGAGCAAGCGCGCTGGGCCGCGAACTTTGATCGAGTCCAGCGATCGAGCCCGCCCTTCACTAATGGCGACAATTTTTTCGCTAATCAAAACGATATCTTTAGGGCCGACGGCTGCTCGGAGATAAGGTAGAAGGGTTACGCTAAGCTTTTCGTTCGGTGCGACCAGATGGGTATGCACCACGTACCGACGAAACCGGCGTCCTCCCACTGTCTGCGCGGGTTTTTCTATCCAATCATCCATAATCATCGACCCCAGCTCTGGCTCAGTCATTCTCTTCACCCCTTAGAAGCGTAGTAGATCCAGCCGTTCCCGATGCTACTAAGGTATTCAGAGATTATCAAACGGAACCTAACGAGCGGTGATGATTGGCTGGCGGTCGTTAAATGCTGAACTCAGACAAGAGCGAATGAGCAGCTTGGGCCACACTTAAGGCTTCAGCGTACGACCGCTGCCACACACTGCGGCCAAAGATGAGACCCGTAGCCCCACCTTCCAAGCACAGCCGAGCTTTGGCCATGGTTTCGCTAACCGTGCCGCGTTCTCCTCCCGCAAAAATAACCAGCGAGCGTCCCGCCGAACCAATGACCTGAGCTATGGCACTCGTTTCAGTCCACTCGCGTTGATAGCCTTTGGGCGATTTAGCCAGTTGAGCGGGATCAATGCTCGGCACATTCAGCTTGACGACATCGGCTCCTAATTCTTGGGCAACCCGAGCGGCATAGTCGACTGCGTATAATCCGTCTTTCCCGCCCTTAGCATCGACTGCATGACCCCGAGGATAGGCCCAGGCAATGACGGGGATTCCATAGCGTTCAGCGTCTCTGCGCACCTCAGAGAATTGTCGAAAATCTTCATCTTGGCGCGCCGAGCCGACGTAAAGAGTGTAGCCGACGGCGTCTGCCCCCAAACGCACAGCATCTTGCACCGTACCGTTCAAGGGCGAAAAGGGCGCGTCGTCCGACGGAATTTCCGTCTTGCCGTTAAGTTTCAGCACTAGCGGCACCTGACCAGCAAATTCCGGGTAAAATTTTTCGGCAAGACCGATTTGCACCGCGATGGCTGAGAAATTGGCCTGAACCGCCAGACGAAATTCAAATCGAGGGTCTCCGCTCTCGGTTGCATCCAAAAAATCACGAGGCCCGTGTTCCAATCCCTGGTCGATGGGCAAAATCATCAGGGTCCCATTGGCCGGACCAGATTTGTAAAGCAGACGATGCAACCGAGCCTTCTTGCCAGTCGATAACTGTAGGTCTTCCAACCGAATCCGTTGCGGGTTTGCCATCTTAAATCTCCTTATTGATAAGTTTTAGCTAGATGATCGGACGCTTTCAGGAGATGGCAACGACTTTCGCACTCCAAGCCGTTTCGCTGGCTCCACAGTTCCAGACACCTTCGCTCAATTGCGGTCGGTGCGAAGCAACGACCGCACGTTTATGTTACCACGTCTGTTCATCGTCGTGGTCCTAGAGAGTTGGTGCATACGTCCTAAAAGAGCGGACGGAGAACCCTGAAATCTGCATGGTTGCCATGGTCGAAAGACAGATTGTCGGGTTTCGCACCAGTCTCGTAGAGCGTAACTTAGCCTTGGCGCTGCCGACCTATCGTGGGAGACGACACCCTGCGAATTCGAACCGAATCGTTGGTCAAATCGAGCCTTGCCGCGAGGCATGCGGCTTAACGCGAGGGCAGCGGCCTACGGCCCGTATAACCTTCGTCCACACCGTGAAAAAACCCGATTTCGGGCTCATCCATCTGCCAACAAAGATACACTTCAGCGCCGTCGATTTGCGACGGAAAATCGACTAACCCCATCTCAACATCGGTGACCCGGCAGCCGACCTCGTTGATTGCGGTCAGAAGTCGATTGGCTTGGTTGACTACATCGTCAAATTCCCGCTTGGCTAATTGGTAGTCGGTCAGCATCACTAAATTGCCGTCTTTGCGGTAACCGACTTCGCGGATGTCGCGCATTTCTTCATAGCGGGTTCTAGCCTCCGTTTGAAACGTTCGCAAGCGTTCGAGCATTAATCGGAGTTCCGGAACGCGCTGGTTAGCCTCCTCAACGCTAAACCATCGCCTAATCATAGGCTCTCCTTTCGGCGCTTTAAAGCTTCGAGTGGACGTAGCATTGTCGTTTCAAAAGCGTCTTAAGGGCTAGGCGCACCAAACGTTTAAATGCCTGATTTGAGATGGATCAAGTGTTCGCTAAGTAACGCTGCCGCACCCGCGCTCATAAGCCACGACGCCACCATTTTACGCTTGCCGGGTCTTTCGAGCAACCACACGACGCCGATCGCGGTAGCCAGAAGGGCCGCTATGCTGCCTAGCGCTTCCAGCGCGGCTAAGGGCAAGCGGTGGATAAGGAGCACCAGGGTCAGGTAGGAAGCAGCGTTGGTTATGGCACTTAACAGGGACCATAGTGGTCGCTCGCGGACGAGGGCGACTACGGCTCGCTCCTGAGCTAAACATAATATCATGACCGCTACCCACAGGCTTATGCAGGTAAACAGGCTGGCGGCGTAGGCCAACGGATAGGTTGGCGGCTGGCCGACATCGGCCTGTCGCCCAACCGCCAACACCAAGCAGGCAGCCACCATCAGCAGAACCGGTCGAAAATTTCGAGACTCCCCCCGCTCGACCCCGAGTCCCATGGCGATCACAAAGCAGGTGAGACCGATACCCGCCAGCCAACCCCCAAAGGGATTCCACAAGTAGAGCAATAGCACGGTCAAATTTGTCCATGGACTGACTGCCGCCACGTCTCCCTCGCTGAAGGCGGTGACATAAAGGACAAAATGGGCGGCGTAGATTAGCGAAGGGAAAAACGCGGCGGAGACCCACCTCAGGTGCCCCGATCCGGCCGCTGCCATCCACAGCAAACAGGCAGCGCCACCAAACGCCACCATCGTCGTGACCAACCCATTTTTCTTTTCCCCGAGGAAATGAAAAAATAGGCGTTCTCCGGTCAGACTGCCGACTCGACACACCACCGTCCAAAACAGTCCCATAGGCGGGGCTCCCCCTTCCTATGGCGAGGCTATGCGGGAGGTTAAGAACAAATTCCCCGACACGCTAACGCGTTGGACTGTGAACGATAATCCGCGGGCTGGGCCGATAGCGGTCGGTACCCAGCGGTTTCATTTCAGAACCGTCGCCGGTTTTGATGGTGAGCCAGGTTTTCACCAACACGCCGTCTTGTCCTGGGGACAAAATCTTCGTCTGACCCGGGGCGAGCTGGGGGTCGTAATGCACGACCGTTCGAAACGGATACCTTTGCAGCACTTGATGATGTACCACGATAGTTGGTGGTGGAGTGGACCCCCACAAGGCAATGCGGAGGTGGCGGTCTTGGGCTTGAGCGGTGATGAGGATTGGAGTCCGCTGATCATTGCGAAATCTGAAGTTGAGATAGTCTTCGGCCACGGTGGCATCTTCTCCCGGAGGCAGGTACGGCACGGTCAGTCCGTGATGATGGCGTTCGAGAACCGGCAAGCCGGTTCTTAGGACGGCCGCGTAGAGAGTGGAGGCCCCTTGACACACGCCGCCTCCAACTGAGGGCACGATCCGATCGCCAACGAAGGCGCGTCCCCAGCCATACCCATTGGCGGCAGTATACGGTCCGACTACCCGAAAATAGTTGAACGTGCCCCCGGCGGGGATGACAGTGCCGTTAAGTCGACGCGCGGCCAGTTCAATATTTAACGCCTGACTGGGACTGGCATGGTAGTAATTGGTCGTCTGTTCTGCCAACCGAAAAGATAGCTGCAATGCTTTCGCCTGACTGCCTGGATGGGTTGGGTTCGTGATAATCCAAGGCGATGGCCTAACAGCGACATCGGTCGCAACAGGTACCGATTTGGCCCAGACTGAGGCTGGGGTCGCACTAGATATCAGGGCCAAGCATAAGCTGGTCAGCCAGAGTTTCATGACGTTCCCTCCTTGAGATCATGGAAATGAGTGTGAATCCAAGCGCGAATCCTAAAAGCCGTGACTCCTAGGCTCAACCAAATCATGGCAAATTGAAGAATTTGTCGATCGGCAAAGTCTGGATAGGTTGGCCAAGCCAATACCTGGATAGCCTCCACCCAACCGAGCCAGAACACCATCCGGGGAGCCCGAGGATGATTACTGAGGAGATAAAATGGCAGGGCCCAGAGCAAATACCAATATTGGAACCAAGAGAGGCCAATCAGTGCAAATGCAATCAAGAGATCCCCGAGGATTATGGGGTCGCCTTTTATGCCGAGAAATCGTTTGCCCCGTTCGAGCAAAATGACGATCCATACTAATACCCCGCCCAGCGTCGCTAGATGGCGATCCACGGTTCGACTACTCCGCAAGAGGTGGCTTAATCCACCTTGAAGGATGAAATCGAAGGAACGAAGGTCTAAGGACTGGTTTGCCCAGGGCGCCAAAAGGAAAGGAAACCCTGGCCAATCCAGGAGATACATGGCGGTGAGAGCCGCTGCGCCTACGACCAGAATAAGGACTTGGTCGAACGCGCTCAATCCCACCAGCAATATCGGCAATAAGATGAGCGGAACGAATTTGATTCCTGTGGCCAAGGACCAGAACAGAGCAAACGCTAGGTAGCGTCGGCGTTGGTAGGCGCCATAGCCCAGGACCATCAGAAAAATCAATGCGGCATCATTGTGACCATTGGCTAACAGTTCCAAACCCACCAAGGGGTGCAGCGCAAAACCGAGGCCACGGGCTCGACCGACCCGGTGGCCGAGTAAATAAGCGGTGGCTAGGACCATCACCACATTGCTGGCCTTAATCCATATAAACTGTTGCCAAAACGGATGAGTTAAATGGCCGCTTAGGGTTTCCCATTCGGCCCACAAGGGGCCGTATGGAGTAATGCTATGGGCCCAACCGGCGTGCGCCAGCCAGAAATCATGCTGCCAGTGCGGGATATTGGCGATGAGTGTGGATAGCGGATTGCGGTGGAACACTGCCGCCATTTGCGCTTCGCCAATGTAGCTAAGCAGGTCATGGGATAATAGCGGCAGAGAACCGCCGGCTAAGGCTGCATACCCGGCCAAATAGATTCGCTGCCACGATCGTCGCCACTGAATCAGGCGGCGGCAGAGTGCAGGGTAACTGAAGCCCACCAGCATTAGACCTACGATAAACCAAACGCACTTGGGAAAACTACCCGCGTCCGCCGGTTGGCCGAAGGTTAGGATCATCACGACCGGACTTTTCGCCCGATCGAGCGCCAAAACCGTAGGCAGGTCCCACCACAGCCAGCCCATGAGAAATGTCCAGGCGGCTAGCGAGGGTCGATTAATAGACGATTTCACCACCGAGTCTTTGATCACAGCCATCGACCTCTTGCCGCTAGCATGACTCGAGAACCCAAGCGTTATTCTCTTGGTTTCGGTCGGGGCGACTATTCAGCGAGCGACAAACGATGGACTGGCTCGGTCCAGTGCGAGCGTTTTCGGCTGCTGGAACCGTCGGGATCGGCAAACGTTGCAGGACCGGGTAAAATTCGCGGTCCCCCACGTTTTCACCAAAGACTGCGGGTTTTAGGCATTGACAATGGGACTGGGCCAAAAATTTTCCCCAACTATTGCCCCAAGCGAACCCTGCACTATCTTGTCCAGCTGTGGAGGCACCGTGGTACGACGCTTATTTGTGGCCAATTTTACGGGATGACGTTGGTAACCGCATTGCCGCGCAACGGTTCCACCGCTTAACCTGCGCATCGATTTGCGCTTTATGGGAATTGATGTGTTTCTCGAATGGCTGTTTTAGGCTGCGTCCCGACGGTCGGCGATTCGGGCCTATATAGCGATTAGCGATTCACGCTGATGCTTGTATTCCTTGACAATGGTCGATTAGAGATGTTTGCTCCCCATCAAAATAGATATTTAAGATC
Organism: Bacillota bacterium; assembly: GCA_023475835.1. Lineage (GTDB taxonomy): Bacteria > Bacillota > Sulfobacillia > Sulfobacillales > Sulfobacillaceae > JAMCVM01. The sequence continues at coordinate 23,099 of JAMCVM010000034.1, forward strand.
CTGCCTAAAGAATTAAACCGGAGACTGAAATGGCAAGTCTGGAGCTTGAGCGTGACACTCCCCACGCTTAACCGCGAGAGATTCTTACGAGGAACGCCCTTATGTGAGCTTTGCTTGCAAACGGTTGGCTAAAAGCCCACCGGCCACTACCAATACTATGCCCAATTTTAAAAGAATGACACGTGACTTCTGATATCACCGATCAAAGCCTTGTTCGGAATAGCTTTCGCCTGACGGAGAGCGCCTTATATCCCCAGATCTTTAAGCTAGTGGTTTTACGGCGCATTTCATAAAGAAGAATGGCAAGGCTCCCGGCCTATCCGAATAGTTTCAGGAACCGGTGGACAGAACTTTCTGGATAAGGAATTTGAGAACCCCCACCGGACTTTGGAGCCAAATAACGTGAACCCGCACACAATAGCATGATCGGTCGTCGGTGGTTGGGGCTGAGTATGGCGCAGGGCATGAATTCTCCGGGGGCAGGCAGCTTCTATGCCTGCGCAATGAATGAATGATGGTCTACCCGTACCGAGAACCCTGTAGTCCGTGTGCTGGCGATAGTTCGAATACGCCAGGCCAAGATGAATCAAGAGCCATACCGTGCCCGGGTCGACCTTCGTGGCAACACCAGACGATGGTATTCGTAGTGTCCGAGCCCGAAAATTGACGACGATTTCCATGATGATCCATAGGGCCCCTCAGGGCCCAAGAAAATCGGGAGCGCAGATTCATTCAAACCCTCCATAGAGCATTGGCCGTTCGTAGCCACCAAAACCCAGTTCGGGGTTTTACTTGCCTGAGAGCGCTTAGATCCGGTAAATTAGAGTTATATGCCTTCAGGAGGACTCTATGATACGAATCGGATTGCTCGGCTATGGTACCGTTGGCCAGGCGTTTGCGGAACTGGTGGCACGGCAAACGAGAGTTCAGACACTAATCGAAGTCGCGCTCGTCCGCAATCCCGAGCGGCCGCGAAAGGGACCCCAAATCCGGCTGACCGGCAACCCCGAAGACGTGATCGATTGTCCTGATATTGATGTCATCGTGGACGTGATGGGTGGAAGCGAACCCGCACGGCAATGGCTGGTACGCGCCATTGAACAGAACAAATCGGTGATTAGCGCGAATAAAGAAGTGATGGCAGATTACGCATCCGAACTTGGCCAGTTGGCAGCGAGGCACAATGTATACCTGGCTTGGGAAGCCGCGGTGGGAGGAGGCATTCCTCTCTTGGAACCGCTGAAAAGTCACTTTTCTGGGGCGCCGGTGTCTAGATTTATCGGCATCTTAAACGGTACTACCAATTATGTGCTCTCGCGACTCGAAACCGGAGAATCGTACTCCGAAGCATTGTCTGACGCACAGCGCGCCGGATATGCCGAGGCGGATCCAGCCAACGACTTGAACGGCAGCGATGTCGCGCGTAAATTGGAACTCGTATTCGGCGCGCTGTTTGGAACTCCGAAAAACTTTTCCATCACTCCACGCCGAGGAATTGACGAAGATTTGTCCCGGATCGTTAAACGGGTCGAACCCTGGGGATGGCGCGTGAAGGTCCTTGCGGTCGCCGACCAGTTGGGCGGCACTCAAATTTGGCCGACGTTGGTCCGGGCCGATCATCGGTTGGCTCAGGTCACGGGGGTGATGAACGTTGCCGGAGTCGAAATTTACGGCCAATGGTTTTGGATGGAGGGACCGGGCGCCGGAGGCCCTGCCACCGCTCTTAGCCTGTTGGCCGACTTTTACCGCGGTTACGAAACCGGGTTTCACCGACTTCGCTTGTCGCCATTGTCCGAAAAATTGGTGCACCCAATCAGCATGCCGTGGATGGGGTTTGCTCTGGATCCAGATCGCTCATTGTCAAGTTTTAACGTCCCCGACGGGGCGATCATGCATCAGGACTATTGGATGACTCCTCCTCTCGACCAGATCTCTGCAGCCAATTGGCTGGCCGAAAATCCCGGGCTGTTAGCCTACCCCGTCCTTTTAGACGCATAATTATGGGAATGGGCGCGAGCGCCCATTCCCGAGGGGATCTTACTGTTTCAGCTGTTCTTCTGCCAAACGGATCGCTTCCCGGACCAGGTTTCCGCATTCGCGGGCCGGTACGGCGCCCCACCCTTCCTTACGGACGATGTCAGCAATACCCAATTGTTCTCCGAGTTTCAGCTTCGTGGCATCGGACATCAACTTAGCCAGTGAAATCACCCCCTGTTTAGTATGGATCTCACCATGTGATCCCATACACCAGGTGATACACGCGCTGATACCAAAGCACTCGGGCGACAAAGCTTCGAGTTTCGGGATAGGGGATGTCGACGCCGCTTTGCACATTCCATCGCAAACGGCCTTGTCGCAGCCAGCCATCGGTGACCGATGGGCCGCTGTTATATGCCGCTAGAGCCAAAATCAAGTTATGATGGTACCGAGCTAAAAGATACGACAAGTACCACGCGCCAAGCGCGATGTTCTGCCTGGGGTCGGTCAGATTCAAACTCGGTGAGGAACCGTTCCCACTCTCTTTTTGCACCCACCGCGCCGTTGCTGGCATGAGTTGCATTAAGCCGACCGCTCCCCTAGAACTGGTGACGGTCGGTCGATAGCTGCTCTCTACCCGAATCACGGCGGCCACCAAAGCGGGTTCGAGCCGCCGCTGATGAGCTTCTTGGCGGACGATGGCGGTGTAGCGCACGGGCACCATGGAATCTACACCCACCACGGCGACTAGCAAGATGAGTGCAAGTCCTAGCAGGGCTCGAAATCGGCGTTGACCTGTTCCCATAAAGTAAAGACCTCTCGTTTCAGGTGATCCAAGGAGCCGGTGTTGTTGATGATGCGGTCGGCCTGGGTAATCTTTTGCGCCAAAGCCATTTGGGAGGCAATACGTCGGTCGACTTCCTTCCCATTGAGACCATCGCGGTCGATGACCCGTTGACGCTGTTGTTCGATGGTTGCATACACGACCCATACTTCATCTACCGCGTCGGCCCATGATGACTCCAACAAGAGAGGTATATCTAAAATAAGCGGCCGAAATGCCGTGCTTTGCCATTCTCTGAGATGGCGCTGAATGACGTTATGCACGATGGGATGAACCACGGCACTGATGTGTTGCTGAAATTGCGAATCCGAAAAGAGTCGGCGAGACACCTTGGAACGCAGCAATTCGCCGCTCGCATCAAAATACGGCCAGCCCAAGTCTTGGAAATACCGCGACCACAGCAGATTTCCCCGGGCTTGTAATTGGTGCACAATGGCGTCTGCGTCCAAGACTTCCGCTCCATATTGTCTAAGCAGACGACTGACCGACGATTTGCCGCTGCCGATCCCTCCGGTCAAGCCAATACACGGGGTTCGAGGCGACCCCACGGACCTCACCTTTGCCACTGAATTGAGGACCAATTCAACGCGCCGTCAGAGAATATCGACATACGCGCTACCGAAGGCGACACCGCCCATAAATAGCCCGCATGGGCTAACGGTACGGTCAGAGAATGCGAAAAGCGGTTGCGACGTCCAATATAAGCGCTGATGGTGCCTTGAGCTGCTAAAGCGGTCAGCCGCGCGCCGCTGGTTTCGTGGACCGAAACCAAAGGTTCCATCGCAGCCAGGGTCTGAGCCAAGTCTACGGCTAGCGTGTCGGATGCATTAACCCATACAGTCATGGGCCGGTTGCGCAGCAACGAACTTGGCCAACGGGAGCTCAGCGAGGTCACATGAGGGCCCAAGGCGCGACGAATCCATTGGCGGATCGACCAGGCAGAGTACCCGCTCCCTCGACCCCCACGGTAATACAGGCTGAGCGTGCCCGAGGTCGGAAACAAGCGCAGATAGGACCGCCATCGTTTTTTCAGCGTGGGCACCTCCCCCGGATTGACCGGTGCGGCGTCGAGGACACCGTTAACCACACTCAACACCGACTGCCGCTGGTTTTGGTAGACGACCACCTCGATTTGGGAAGGATCCTGCCCGGGCCGGTTTCTCTGAAACAAAAGCGAAGAGTCCAACGACCAATCCTTAAGAATCCACGGCGTGGTCCCAATCAGGTTGGTGAATTGCCAATTAGCTTGACCCTGACTCTGATCGGTAATGGGGACGATAGCCAAACTGGGGCTGGCCAGGCCGTGGAGAAATTGGGAGATGTTGGCGCCCGGCGACAAATCGATATTAAAACTTTCGCTGCCGGTGACTACGACGCCCGACAAAAAGCGGCTGCTCCCGGCGATGACCTGACCCGATCCGACGATTGGAGAAAGCAGGCGGCGGGCGGCTGCGGATCCCACCTGACTCCAAAGCGGTCGAGCCAGAGATTCAGCGACCATCGATGCGCTCACCCGGTGGCCAGAGGTAGTTTCTGCGCGCGATAAAGTCACATGAATGACTCGACCCTGCACGGTGACCGTTCGGGCCAAATCGGGAATCAGTTCCCCGCCCCGACTCTCTTGCAACAACGTTTGAAAGATATTTTGAGTGATTGCCGAAGCGGCCAGATTGTCTGCCAGTGCCGGGTCTAAGGTGTTAGGGTTTTGATTGATCGCCAGCGTGAATTCCCGGTTGGTCACACGCTCAGTCACGCTTTGGCTGGGTACCCGGATCAAGAGCGCGATTGAGAGCGCGAATGCGACTAAAATCCAGGGCCAAAGACGTTTGCCCATCTATACAGGTTTCCCAGGCACTTGGGCAATCTCAAGTGGCGTTAAATCCGTTTCACTAATCACGTCAATCTTAAACTTTCCTTCCATCGGTATGACTCCGATTTCGCCTCGGACGCCAAGCGTCTGCCAAATGGTCTCCACCGCCTTTTCCAGTTCTTCTTCGCTATTGACCGAGATGCTGAACTTCTGCATGCTGTACGCTCCTCCTTGATATTTAGTTTCCATGGAACTAAGAGCCTTGGCCAACCTCTGCCGACCCGTTCACGGCCAAGGCTTTTGCAGCATGGCGTCATCCGATTGACTCACCGCGGTTCCTGGAATCCGGCGAGCCTTGATCGGTGCCATCGCGAGATCTCATGCGGGCAGAGGCTGACATCGGGAACAAAAATGACTGGTTCTTCCCCCAATCACCATAGTTTCGATGGCGCTCCCGCACCGGAGGCACGATTGACCACGCCGACCATACACTTTGAGATAATCTTGATTGCGCCCTGGCTCCCCCAGAGCATCCACATAGTCGGAAAACGAAGTCCCTCGGTTCTTTAGGCTTTGTCTTAGCACCCGGCGAATATTGCGTGCCAGCTCTGCGGCCCGGGTTGCACCGACATGCTTCGCCGGCTGGGCGGGGTGAATCCGGCTTAAATACAGAGCTTCATCGACGTAGATATTGCCTAAACCCGCAACGATGGCCTGATTTAATAGCAGTGCTTTGATCGGAGCACTGCGACCTTCCAGTTTGTGTGCCAAGTATTGCCCAGTGAATTCCCGGCTGAGCGGCTCGATACCTAGATGCGCGTCGAGCGAACCTCGTTCCTTGAGCCAGCCCACCCGTCCAAATCGCCGGGGATCTCTTAACCGCAGGTCCAAGTCGCTGAACCGAATCACCATATGCGTATGGGGCAAAAATGCATCGGAACTTGGCTGGACCGTAAGTCGCCCGCTCATCCCCAGATGCACCACCAAATATCCATGTGGCGGCCAGCAAAACAGCAAATACTTTCCGCGCCGATCCACCGCCGACAGTTGCCTACCCACAAGATTAGTGGTCAATCCGTCCACATCGCATTCTCCTAATTTTATCATGCGACCGTCTAAATGCGGGACCGACAACACTGGCTTGCCTACGATCTGGTCCGCCAAATACGCCCGAATGGTCTCGACTTCGGGTAATTCTGGCATTAGCGTGCCTCCAAGGCAAACGCCGTCATTTGCTCCCAGTTGGGGCCGTGCTTCAGTTCGACCACCAGCGGGACGCTAAGCGGCATGACCGAGGTCATGATCCGGTCGGCCACGTCCATCACCTCGGCTTCTTCTTCTGGCACCATATCCCAGATCAACTCGTCGTGTACTTGCAATGTGAGTAGGGACTTCCAACGATGACCGCGGCTCTCGCGGTCAAACGCGACCATGGCCGATTTGATTAAATCGGCGGCACTGCCCTGAATCACGGTATTAATTGCCATTCGTTCCGCATATTGCCGACGTACGCGATTTTTGTGCAGAATATCCGGCAACGGACGCACCCTTCCCAAAATTGTGGATACTTCTCCATGGTGACGCGCGAATTCTAAGATTTCATCAAAATATTGCTTCAGACGAGGATATCGACCGTAGTAACGGTCGATGTAGGCTGACGCTTCCTTGGCAGAAACCCCGGTATCGCGAGCCAGACCGAACCCCGAGATTCCGTAGATGATCCCAAAATTAATCGCTTTGGCTCGATTCCTCCAGGTGCTGTCGACTTGCTCTAGCGGAATATTAAACATTTCGGCAGCCGTGCGTCGATGAATGTCTTCACCGTCTTGAAAGGCCTGAATCAGATGGTCGTCTGCCGATAAATGAGCCAGCATGCGCAGTTCAATTTGAGAATAGTCCGCTGCTGACAACAGGTTTCCCTGGCTCGGGACAAAGACGCCGCGGACTCGTCGACCCATCTTTTCTCGCACCGGGATGTTTTGTAGATTGGGATCGCTCGAAGACAGACGGCCTGTAGCGGCCACGGTTTGATGAAAGGTGGTGTGGATTTTGCCGTCGGCGCCAATCAGATTAATCATTCCGTCGACGTACGTGCCTTTAATCTTCATCAATTGGCGATAGCTCAGCATTTTATCAATGATCGGGTGAAGGGGTCGCAACTTCTCTAACGTGTCCGCGTCGGTGGAGTAGCCGGTTTTGGTTTTCTTACCGACAGGCAATTTCAATCGGTCGAACAGCACCTCCGCCAACTGCTGGGTGGAGTTGATATTAAACTCGCAGTCGGCCAGTTGGTAGATCTCTTGTTGCAAATCCCCGAGAAGCGACTCGCACTCCTGCCCGAGAAGTCTAAGCCTCGGTCCGTCGACCCCAATCCCATGGCTTTCCATGTGGGCCAAAACAGGAATTAAGGGCATTTCAAGGTCCCGATACAGCGCCTCTAATCCTTTGTCGACCAGGCGTTGCGCTTGTCGTTCGATCAGGGCTCGGACGAGACGGATTTGATATTCGGGATCGTCTTGCCACTTGGCGCCATAGCTCGCGGCAACATCAGCCAACGTGTACGCGCGGGCTTCGGCATCGAGCAAATAGGCTTGAATCTCTCCGTCATGGACAAAGGTGACCGATTCTCCACGGCCCTCCAGTTGGCTTAGCAGAGCTTTCGTGCTCCATCCGATGTAGCGGGCTTGCGGCAGCGGCAGCGGGGTTGGCCACTCAGTGAGGCGTCCATCCTCCGACAGCAAGAGATACGGGCGGTCGGCCGAAAGGATGGTCAGTTCGTCGTGGACGTTGAGCATAAATTCGGCCGGATCCACCCGTTTGGCCTCATCAGGCTCCCAGCCGAGATCGGCTGGTGCCGCCTCCGAGGATGACGTTTTGGAGTCATTTCGCCCGAATCGACGTCGGAGGCTGTCCATCTCCATGGTGGCTAAAAATGTATCGAGCGCTTCAGAATAGCGCACAAGCAAGGGCTCTTTCACCTCTGGCCACCCAATCGGAGCATTGCAGTCAATAGTAGCGAGGTCGCGTGAGGTGATGGCCTCTTCATGCTGAGATTCTAGAGCCTTTCGCCAACGGGGATTAGTGATAAGCGTCAAGTCCTGGTACACCGCATCGATACTGCCATATTGGCTAATCAGTTGTACGGCAGACTTTTCCCCAATCCCAGACACCCCGCGAATGTTATCTGAAGGATCTCCCATGAGTCCTTTGAGGTCCGGGATTTGTTCAGGAGACACCCCCATTTTGAGTATACAGGCTTCGCGATCGATCCGATCCAGGCCACTCATTCCCACCCGCTGAGTAAGATAGATGGTGACCCTATCTGAAATTAATTGTAAGAGATCGCGGTCTCCGGTAATGATCTCGGAATCATATCCGCGCTCTTGCCCTAGACGACTGAGAGTGCCAATTAAATCATCGGCCTCATACCCGGCCAAAGACACCCGCGGAATCAAAAGATGGTCGAGAAATTCCTCGACAAACGGCAATTGACGTTTGAACTCGTCGGGCGTTTCAGCTCGCGTGCCCTTGTATTCGGGGTACAAGCGGTGACGAAACGTAGGATGCGGGGCATCAAAGGCCACAACGGTCCGGTCGGGCTGGTGGTCTTCGATGACTTTCAGCAGCATGTTAGCGAACCCGTAAAGAGCTCCGGTTGGACTGCCGTCGGCGCGGGTCAGTGGCGGCAGCGCGTGATAAGCCCGAAATAAGAGGCTGTGACCATCGATGAGAAGCTGTTTGGGCATCGGTCGGGTGCCTCCCAGTCCTAAATATGATAGGTTTATGTTAGCAAATAAGCGCGTCGAAAGACAGAGCAGAGTGAGGGTTTGATGCAACCGCTATTATTCGTGCACGGCGCCTGTTCCACGGGCGCAATTTGGGTTCGTCAGCGACGAACCTTTCTCAACGGCGAGTTTCCTACGCTTCCCGATTTAGCGGTAGCGGATCAGCAATTGATTGCAGCATGGGCGGATTGGCTCGCTCAATCTTATTCTGGTTCCCATCTTGTGGTAGCCCATTCGATGGGAGGCGCAGTAGCCCTAAGCCTCGCCCGGCAGCATCCCGATGCCGTGGCCGGCTTGGTGCTGGTCGGAACGGGGCCGGATTTGACGGTCAGTCCCGACCTTTTATACCAGCTCCATCATTCGCCCAAGGAAGCCCTTGGCTTAATTGCCGAGTGGTCGCTGTCGCCGACTGCGCCCACATCCCTTCGAAATTCCTCGAAACTGCAAATCCAACGGGTGTCGCCGCTTAGAGCCCAACAGGAGTTTCGCGCGGCCAATGCGTTTTCGGCCAAGTCTTGGCTACAAGAGGTGGTGCCGGCGCTGGCGATTGTCACCGGTGGCGACGATCTAATGACGCCTCCTGCCTTAGCCCGCGAGTTTCTTCAGGCCTGGCCTGATGTGCCCTATTATGAGTTGGAGCATGCTGGCCACCTAGTGATGATGGAACAACCGGAGCGATTCAACGCGCTCTTGATCAAGATCCTAAGCTCCTATGGCAAGTAACAAAAAAGCCCCCAAGCACATTGGGGGCTCAATTTTTTGGTGCCGAAGGCCGGACTTGAACCGGCACGTGGGATCACCACACACGATTTTGAGTCGTGCGCGTCTGCCAATTCCGCCACTTCGGCGCCGACTTCGTCATTATACGCTACGGAAACCGAGAAATCAACTGTTGAAATAAAGTTCAAACTCCATCGGATGCGGACGGAGATTGACCACATCGACCTCGTTTCGACGCTTGTGATCGATCCAAGTGTTCAGCAAATCCTCGCTGAAGACGTCGCCTTCCAGCAAAAAGTCGTGGTCCGCTTCTAAAGCCGCCAGCGACTCCGCCAAGGATCCGGGCACACTTTGAATTCTCTCGCGCTCCCCTTCACTCAAGGCATAGATGTTCTTATCGACCGGACCATAACCCATCTTACGAGGATCCCAGCCGTGCTTGATACCGTCGAGCCCGGCCATCAAACAGGCGGCAAAGGCCAAATAAGGATTCGAGGTGGCATCGGGGGTGCGAAACTCGATGCGGCTGGCTTCGGCACGATTGGTGACCGGGATGCGGATGGCCGCCGAACGGTTTCCTCGTGAAAACACGATGTTCACCGGAGCTTCGTAGCCAGGGACTAGTCGACGATAGGAGTTGGTCGAGGGATTCGTCAAAGCTAACAGCGCCGGACCATGTTTTAAAATCCCGGCAATGTAGGCCATGCCCACGTCCGAAAGATGGGCATAACTTTCTGCTTGATAAAAGAGCGGCTTGCCGTCTTTCCACAACGACTGATGCACATGCATCCCACTGCCGTTATCGCCAAACAGGGGCTTGGGCATGAAGGTGACCGTCTTGCCGTGTTGCTGAGCCACATTGCGCACCACATACTTATACATCATGACGATATCCGCCATGCGGGTCAACGAGTTAAAGCGAAGATCAATTTCCCCTTGGCCGCCCGAGGCGACCTCGTGATGATGCATTTCCACCTGAATGCCAATGCTTTGCAAGGCTTTCACCATGGCCGTGCGCACGCCGTAGGTGGCATCCAGGGGGGCGACAGGAAAGTATCCTTCTTTGGGGCGGATGGTGTGTCCCAAGCCCTCCCGTCCGGAGTTCCAGTACCCTTCCTCCGAGTCAACATAGACAAACGATTCGTGACCGTGACTGGCGTAGCGCACCGAATCGAAAATAAAGAATTCGAGTTCCGGCCCCCAGTAACTGATGTCGGCAATTCCCGACTTCTTTAAATAGGCCTCGGCGTTTTGAGCGATGCGCCGCGGGTCGCGTTGATAGGCTACGCGTTCTGGGTCATAGACATCGGCAATGATGCTGAGCGTGGGAACGGCTGCGAAAGGGTCCACCATCACGGTTTTTAAATCAGGCACCATCAGCATGTCGCTCTCTTCGATGCCTCGAAACCCGCGCAAGCTGGATCCATCGAAGGGAATGCCGCCGTCGAGTATTTCTTCATCCACTTGGCTAATCGGTAAAGTCACATGCTGCCAGATTCCTGGCAGATCAATCAAATGGAAATCCACCATTTCGATTTGTTTCTCGCGAATGAGTCGCATCACTTCACTGGTATTCACTGTGTAATCCCTCCGCCTCGCGCCTTGTAAGGTTTGCGATATTTCATGTTAAGTATAGGGGGAGCGTTGTGACCATGTCAACGGCTCTAGATTCGCGGTGATTTGGCGGGATCGCCGATGATGGCCACCGCAATCGCACCGATGAGCCCCGTGTCATCACCGAGGCTGCTTAAGAACAACTCGGTCTCGTGATACAAGGTAGGCATACTGTAGAACTCGGTCCAATGGGTAATTCGCGCCAAAAATGGCAGCCCCGCGTTCATCACTCCCCCGCCCAGGACAATCCGTTCTGGGTTGACCAAATTGACTAAAATGCCAAGGCCGTGTCCCAGGTATTGAGCAATCTGTTCGACGATCTCCGAAGACACTGGGTCTTGTTGCTGCCATCCTCGAATCACGTCTTTGGCGCCGATGTCGGCCGGATCCAGCGAGCGCAAATAGGCACTTGCGGAGGCCCGCTCGCGGCCAATTCGGCCCATGGCCGTCCCACTGGCCACCGCTTCCAGGCAGCCAGTCAGACCGCAATTGCAAGGGGGTCCCGCCGGATCGATAACAATGTGACCAATTTCGGCGGCATTGCCGTGCGGGCCGCCATAGGGGGCGCCGTTGAGGACCAGACCGGCGCCTACTCCAGTCGATACCGTGATATAAGCCATGTCTTGGCTATTCTTCCCCTGACCGAACATCCACTCACCAACGGCGGCTGCGTTCCCATCGTTTTGCAAATAAGCAGGGCGATCCAGTCGCGCGCTCAGGCTTTCAGCCAGGGCGATGCCATCCCATCCCGGTAGATTGGCCGGCTGGGCGAGGCGCCCATTATGAAACGGACCGGGACTGCCGATGCCTATCCGAGTAATATCTTGACCGTGTTTGGTGCCAAGGCGCTTGCCGATTTCTGCGACCCGATCTAGCGTAGCCTCCGGTGTCTTGGTCTCAGCGACTAAGAAGCGATCTTGTTCGATTAACTTGCCTGATTCACTAGCTAATCCGATCGCGATTTTTGTTCCTCCGATGTCCACTCCTAAGAGCGCCATAAAATCCCCTCCAATTTGTCAGTGTGCCTCTAGGGTACCATGACTGAGGAAGACCTGGCGCGGTGTACGTTTGCTAGGAAGATCATCGAAGTCTACAATGGATAAGGACAAGTTAGCGGTCGTGGCCTAAAAAGTCGGCGGCTAAAACTGTGTAGCACTGAAGAACCTAATTCCCGTTTGGGTACAGACCGTGAAAAGTCTTGGCGTGGAATTAGATGGAGGGTGATTGGATGCCAGACAAATTGATGAGTGTACGGGCGATTAACGCCATTAGATTTTTAGCGATTGACGGAGTGCAGCAGGCGAATGCGGGCCATCCGGGCATGCCGATGGGGGCGGCTCCGATGGCGTTTACTTTATGGACCCAATTCTTAAGACATAATCCGAAAGATCCCATGTGGCCCAATCGAGATCGTTTTGTTTTATCGGCAGGCCATGGCTCGATGTTATTGTACGCATTGCTTTACTTGACCGGCTACGATCTTCCCCTATCAGAATTGGAACGTTTTCGTCAACTCGGTTCCAAAACTCCCGGACATCCGGAATATGGGTTAACCCCCGGGGTGGAAACCACTACCGGTCCCCTCGCCCAAGGCTTTGCTACGGCGGTGGGCATGGCTATGGCTGAAGTTCATCTCGCCGCGCGATATAATCGTCCCAATCATCCGGTCGTGGATCATTATACATACGGCATCGTGAGTGACGGCGATCTAATGGAAGGTCTGTCAGGAGAGTCTGCCTCGCTGGCCGGCCATTTGGGCCTCGGCAAGATCATTTTTCTCTATGACGACAACCATATTTCCATCGAAGGCAAGACCGAGATTACGTTTACTGAGGATGTGCTCAAACGTTTTGATGCTTATGGCTGGCATACTCAAAGGGTGACCAACGGAACGGATACGGTCGCGATTGCCGAGGCGATTGCGGCCGCTCAACTGGCCACGGACCGTCCTAGCTTGATTGCCGTTCGCACTCACATTGCTGAGGGCAGCCCCAATAAGCATGATTCCGCTTCCGCCCATGGCAGTCCGCTCGGCGTCGAGGAAGTGCGCCTGACCCGAGAGAATTTAGGCTGGACCGACGGCCCCTTCCAAGTTCCTGACGATATTCGTCAGTTTTTCTTGACCGCTCAAGCCAAGGGAGAAGCATGGCAGCGGGCGTGGCAGGATCAGGTGTGGGCACCGTACGCTGGAGAATATCCGGATTTGGCTCGGGAATTGGAGCAAGCGTGGCGACGAGGCCTGCCTTCAAATTGGGACCAGGATTTGCCGGTGAGTGAGGTCGGATCGAGTGTAGCTACTCGGAGCGCTTCGGGAGCCGTACTGAACGCCCTGGCCGCGAAAGTCCCCTCATTGTTTGGGGGTTCGGCCGACTTGTCTCCTTCGACGGACACCTATTTAAAGGGAGCCGGCGATTTTTCGCCCCAAGACTACGCCGGTAAGAACATCCACTTTGGCGTGCGCGAGCATGCCATGGCGGCGGCTCTAAACGGTATGACGCTTCATGGGGGATTGCGAGTATTTGGGGGGACATTTCTGATCTTTTCCGATTACTGTAAACCCGCGATTCGCTTGTCGGCACTGATGCATCAACCGGTGGTTTATGTGTTTACTCACGATTCGATTGGACTCGGTGAAGACGGGCCTACTCATCAGCCGATTGAGCAGTTGGCCGGTCTTCGTGCGATACCCGGACTTTGGGTGGTTCGTCCGGCAGATGCCAACGAAACCCGAGAAGCCTGGAAGGTCGCTATGACTTCGGTCGACCACCCAGTGGCTTTAGTCTTAAGTCGGCAAAAATTACCGGTACTGCCGATTAAATCCCCTGACGTTGCTAAAGGTGCCTATATTGCTCGCGACAGCGCGCAGTTGGATGTGATCTTGATGGCGACGGGCTCTGAGGTCTCTTTGGCTTTTCAAGCGGCTGAAGCGTTAGATGCACAAGGGGTTGGTGTCCGCGTGGTCAGCATGCCGTCGTGGGAGTTGTTCGATCAGATGCCAGAGGCGTATCGGCAATCGGTGTTGCCTCCGGCCGTCACCGCCCGCGTGGCCATTGAAGCCGCAAGCCCAATGGGGTGGGCACGTTTTGTCGGACCGCAGGGACGAATCGTCGCCATGAACAGTTTTGGGGAGTCCGGGCGGATTGAAGATCTACTGCCCCACTTTGGATTTACCGTGGACCACGTGGTCAGCGAAGCGCGAGCCGCGATGGCCGCTCAGCACACTAAATAGGCAAGATAGAACAAGGAGGCACGCTTATGACTTCCATTGAACAATTAAACCAGTTGGGACAAAGCGTTTGGTACGATAATATTCAACGCGGTCTCATAGATTCCGGCGCCTTGGCCGAATTGATAGCCAAAGGGGTGAGTGGAATCACGTCCAATCCCACCATTTTTGAAAAGGCGATCGGCGGGTCGCATGATTACGATCAAGCCATTCGTGACGGTGTCATGCGTTCGCTTTCCCTAAATGCCATCTACGACCAACTAACGCTCGAAGATATCGCTCGCGGAGCGGATCTTCTTCGTCCGGTGTACGATCGCACTGATGGGGCTGACGGATTCATTAGTATCGAAGTGCCCCCGACTTTGGCTCGCGATACCGAAAAGACCCTGATCGAAGCGCGACGGCTGTTTAACACACTCGGCCGACCTAACGTGATGATTAAGGTACCCGCCACAGAGCAAGGAATTCCGGCAATCCAGCAACTAATCAGTGAAGGCATTAATGTCAACGTCACCCTCATTTTCAGCCTAAAGGCATATGCTCAGGTCATGGATGCGTTTTTGAACGGACTTGAGATGCGTGCCCACCGCGGCGAACCCGTCGATCATGTCAACTCCGTCGCCAGTTTCTTTGTGAGTCGGTTAGACACCTTGGTAGACCGTTTGATTCAAGAACGGCATCAGAACCCCGATCTTTCGGGCAAGGCAGCGATTGCTAACGCCAAGATGGCCTATCAATTGTTTCGTACTCGATTTTCGGGTCCCCAGTTCGCCAAACTGGCGGCGAAAGGTGCTCGCGTCCAGAGGCCGCTTTGGGCGTCGACTAGCACAAAAAACCCCAGCTATCCAGAACTGCTCTATGTTCGAGGCCTCATCGGCCCGGATACGGTGAACACGATGCCGCCGGCAACGGTCGACGCCGTGCTTAAAGCCTCCGATTACGCACGAACGGTGGATCAGGACCTGGCCGCGGCCAAAGCCCATTTAGATGCTTTGGCGTCCCACGGTATTGAGATGGACGAAGTGACGGACCAACTGCTGCGAGAAGGCGTAGAGAGCTTTGAAGCCTCCTTCGTCAGTTTATTTCGAGGCCTCGCGGAAAAGCGGTTGAGCGTGTTGCGGGAGTTGCATCCCGACCAGTACGCTTTAGGAGCTTATCAAGCGGCTATCGAGACTGAGGCGGCAAAATTGACCGATGCTAAAGCCGTGGATCGCCTCTTTAGTCATGATGCCACCTTATGGAGTGCTGAGGCGGAGCACCAGGCCATTATTACCAACGCGCTGGGATGGCTGACCGTCCCCGAGTGGGCCGCGCCAAAAGCGCAAGATCTGGAGGCTTTTGCTCGCCAGGTTCGCCAAGAAGGCTACACGGATGCGGTGGTGTTAGGCATGGGTGGATCAAGCCTGGTGTCTGACGTCTTGATTGAAGCGTTCCCTCAGGGAGAACAGGGACTCACCCTGCACGTGCTGGATACCACGAATCCTCTTTTCATTGAAGAATTGGGAAAATCCTTGCCACTGGAACATACCTTGTTTATCGTCGCATCGAAGTCGGGTACCACCACCGAACCGAATGCCTTTTACCACTACTTCTGGAAGTTGGTAACCGATCACTCTATTGTCCATCCCGAAAACCATTTCATCGCGATCACCGATCCGGCTACCAGTTTGGAGAAAGAAGCGACGGAAAAGCATTTTCGTCGGGTCTTCATCAACCCGGCTGACATCGGCGGCCGTTATTCGGCACTTTCATTGTTTGGTTTGGTGCCGGCGGCGCTTAAGGGCCTGGCTGTGAGCGACATGCTCGACAGGGCGTTGGCTGTCTCTAAGCTCTGCCACCAGCCCAAGATTGAGCAAAATCCCGGAGCCTTTTTAGGCGTGGTTCTGGGCACGTTGGCTCGATCCGGTCGAGACAAGGTGACCTTTCTCTTGCCGCAGGGCATTAGTCATATGGCGGATTGGATCGAGCAATTGTTAGCGGAGTCCACCGGAAAACAGGGACGGGGCCTAATTCCCATCGCCCACGAGGATGAAATTCAAGCTAGCGCTTATGGCCAAGACCGTGTGTTTGTGACCTATCGCACGCCGAGTCATCCGACGCGCACTAAGCTGATCGACGAGTTGGTCGAGTTGGGTCATCCTGTCGTCGATTTCTATTTGGATCAGACGATGGACTTGGCCGGTGAGTTCTTTCGCTGGGAAGTAGCGACCGCGTTAGCCGGGGCCGTTCTGGGCATCGATGCCTTCGACCAGCCCAACGTTCAAGAGAGTAAAGACAACACCAAGCGGCTTTTGCAATACCATGCTGACCACGGCGGGTTGCCGGAAACCCCGGTGGACTGGGGCCAAGGGCCGTGGGAGGTCCGATCCAACCGCATCAGCGTTGCCGGGGTCAAAGCGCCTACCGATCTTTGGGTTGCATTGCAAGCCGTGTGCCAACCCGGGGACTATCTTGCGCTATTGGCCTACGTGAATCCCTCTCGAACTGCTCACACCGATTTACAAAGGCTTCGCGGGCAACTCCAGCAAGTACTGCCCGTCGCGACCACGCTGGGATTTGGTCCGAGATTCTTGCATTCCACGGGGCAGTTGCACAAGGGCGGACCCGACAGTGGGGTTTTCGTTCAAATCATCGAAGTAGGTGGCCCCGACGTCGAGGTGCCGAACCAAGGTTATGATTTCGAAACCTTGATTTTAGCCCAAGCGTTGGGGGACTATGAGTCGTTGGTCGGGAAAAACCGCAGAGTGTTGAGCATTCGCATCCACGGCAGTTTTAGCGCTCAACTGCGAAAACTCATGGAGCATGCGTAACCAAGACCACGACAAGGAGGTTGAATTGATGCAAGTTGGCATGATAGGCCTGGGCCGCATGGGCGGCAATATGGTGGAACGCTTAATCCGTCACGGTCATCAAGTCGTGGCTTACGATCGGGATTCAGAGGCGGTGGCACGAGTGCAAAAGCTGGGTGCCACCCCGGCTTCTTCTTTGGAATCCTTAGTCTCCGAAATGTCCGCACCTCGAGTCATTTGGGTGATGGTTCCGGCCGGCGAGGCGACCGAATCGACGATTGCCACGCTCGCTAGCGCGATGGATCCCGGCGATCTCATTATTGATGGCGGGAACTCCAATTTCCGTGATGGCATGCGTCGGGGCCAGGAACTGGCCGAGCGTCATTTAGGCTTTATCGACGCCGGAACCAGCGGCGGAGTGTGGGGACTAGAAAACGGCTACTGCCTGATGGTTGGTGGCACCGAAGAATCGGTAGCTAAGGCTCTGCCTATTTTTACGGCCTTGGCACCAAAAGGCGGCTTTTTGCATGCCGGTCCGGTCGGATCGGGGCACTTCGTAAAAATGGTCCACAATGGCATTGAGTACGGCTTGTTAGCTGCCTACGGTGAGGGCTTTGAAATCTTGAAGGAATCGGAGTTTCCCTTAGACTTGCCCGCAATTTCCGAACTCTGGCGTCATGGGAGCGTGGTTCGATCATGGCTTTTGGACCTGCTCACCGATGCGTACGCGAAGAACCCAGAATTCAAGGGAATCCGTGGATTTGTCGAGGATTCCGGAGAGGGCCGATGGACTGTGGCGGAGGCGATCGCGGAGAACGTTCCCGCTCCGGTTATTACCTTGTCCCTGCTCAGCCGCCTGGCCTCGAGGCAAGACGAGTCGTACAGTGCCAAGGTGATTTCCGCGCTGCGCAATGAATTTGGCGGACACCCGATCAAGCCGGAGTAATAGCAGACTGCCGAAAAGGGGAGCACTATGGAGCAGACCGTTTTGAATCTACCTAGCGAGACCACCGGGGACAGACATCCTGCGCCATTTGTGATGGTGATTTTTGGCGCGGCCGGTGATCTATCGCATCGCAAACTGTTTCCCGCGTTATACAACTTGGTCGTCGACCAATGGTTGCCGGAAGAGGTGGCGGTCGTAGGTGTGGCGCGCCAGAAGAACGATTCCGCATCTTTTCGAGCCTCCATCACCCAGTCGGTGCGGAAATTTTCTCGACGACCCGTGGACGAAGCGGTGTGGTCGAAATTCGAGGCTAACGTGCATTATGTCGAAGGCGACTTTGGCAAGCCTGAAGTGTATGATCGCTTGAAGGATGCATTGGAGATGGTCGAAAAGGAGATGCCAGCGGCGACCAATCGTCTCTATTATTTGGCGACTCCGCCTTCGTTCTACCCGGTCATCGCTGAACAACTGGGACGAGTCGGTTTAAACAATCCGCGCGACCCGGCCGCCTGGGTGCGAATTGTGGTCGAAAAGCCGTTCGGACGAGACCTAGACTCGGCTAAAGCCTTGAATCAGGACTTGCACCAAGTCTTTGGCGAAAATCAGATTTTCCGCATCGACCATTACTTGGGCAAAGAGACGGTGCAGAACATTTTGGTGTTTCGGTTCGCCAATGGGATCTTCGAGCCGCTGTGGAACCGTCGCTACATCGATCACGTGCAAATTACGGTGGCCGAATCGCTGGGTATCGAGGGCCGCGGTCACTATTACGACCACGCCGGAGCGATCCGCGACATGATTCAGAATCACATGATGCAATTGCTTTGTCTTATCGCTATGGAACCGCCGGTCGTGAACGAGGCCGATTCTGTACGCGATGAGAAGGTGAAAGTGCTTCGCGCCATCCATCCCCTGTCGACCCGCGAGGTCGCAGAAAATACGGTGCGGGCACAGTATGAGGGTGGCACCGCCGAGGGCAAGGCGGTCGTCGGCTACTTGGATGAACCGGATGTTCCATCGGATAGTCGCACCGAAACGTTTGTTGCGCTCCGCCTTTTCATCGATAACTGGCGTTGGGCGGGGGTGCCCTTCTTTCTGCGAACGGGAAAACATTTGGGCAAACGGGTCACAGAAATAGTCATCCAATTTAAAGGGGTCCCCCACCCTTTCTTTCGTCAGTCTGGCTCCGAATTGGAGGCCAATCAACTTATTTTGAAGATCCAACCGGACGAAGGGATTTCTTTGCGCTTTGGCGCCAAAGTTCCGGGGAATCAGATGCGGGTGCGCACGGTCAACATGAACTTTTTATATAACACCTCATTCGACGATGCCGCGCCCGAAGCCTATGAACGCTTACTGTTGGACGCGATGTTTGGAGATTCGACGCTATTTACCCGAAAGGACGAAGTAGAGACCGCATGGGCTTTAGTTTCGTCCATTCTTCAGGTGTGGGATCGCGGTCGGGGCCCGATTCCTACCTACGCAGCGGGGTCTTGGGGACCAAAGGAAGCAGACGCGCTCATTGCCCGCGATGGATTTGAGTGGCGCCTACCATAGACTGGGCTATCGAAGCGGGCAAAGCCACGCCCGCTTCGATAGCCTCATCGTTGGTTCAGCCAGAGTCAAAGGAGGACAGCATGGCGACCTTACATATTGAAGCAGACGCCGATGACCTCGTCGTCAGCTTGGCGAAATGGGTGAGTGCACAGGCCGAGCAGGCGATTTTAGAGCGCGGTCGGTTTTCCTGGGCACTGTCTGGGGGCAGCACCCCAAAACAATTGTTTGCAACAATGGCCGAAGCGAGCCAGCAATCGTCCTTTCCTTGGGACAAAACGGACCTCTTTTGGGGAGATGAGCGCGATGTCCTCCCCACCCACCCTGACAGCAATTTTGGGGTAGCCGACGCTATTTTGCTTCGGCAATTGTCGGTTCCACCGCGGGGCGTGTACCGGTGGCAGACTGAGTACCGACCACCGGCAGTCTTGGCCGACTACCGAGCTAAACTGGAGTTCCTGGCGGAGGGATCCGTGCCTGAGATGGATTTAGTGCTTTTGGGCTTAGGGCCAGAAGGCCACACGGCCTCACTTTTTCCCCACT
The DNA here is from genome assembly GCA_023475835.1 of Bacillota bacterium. GTDB lineage: Bacteria > Bacillota > Sulfobacillia > Sulfobacillales > Sulfobacillaceae > JAMCVM01. The sequence continues at coordinate 42,907 of JAMCVM010000034.1, forward strand.
CGCCGGTTTTAGCGAGCCAAGATTGGGTAGCCCATGTCTACGTGCCCGAGCATGCGACTTGGCGGTACACGCTCACTCTGTCGGTAATCAACCGGGCCCGGACCATCGCTTTTCTGGTCACCGGTGAGGCCAAAGCCAAGATTGTGCAAACGATTCAAACCACCCCACCAGATCCCCTATGGCCAGCCACGATGGTGGCTGACGATGGTCGCCTGCATTGGTTTTTAGATCGCCGAGCCGCCTCGCAAATATCACACTAAAAGGAGGATGGTAAAAGATATGGTGTTGCTAATTGTAGACATTGACGGCACGTTAGTGGACGCCGAGGGCGCAGCCTTGCGCGCGATGAACCGGGCTATCGAGAAACTTTTCGGCATCGAAAACGCCATGGCGGGACAAGCCGCCTCGCATTTTGGGCAGACTGATCCCCAATTGCTGGAAGAGGCCTATCGTAAACACCAGTTACCTTTGCCTCCCAACTGGCCTGAATTAGAGGCAACATACCATGCCTTTTTGGCGGACGATCTGAGACAACGTCCGGGACGAGTCATTTTAGGTGCCAAAGCTTTTAGCCAGCGTATGGCCGTTCGAGACAGGGTGGCTTTGGCCTTGGGGTCCGGTAATTTTCGGCAAGGTGCGTATTTAAAATTAGCGGCCCATCAGTTGGCGGGGTTTTTTCCGACCGGAGGATTTGGTGAAGATGGCCCCAAACGCAGCCAGATAATGGCCCGAGCACTTTCAAACTCCGAAGCTTATTATGGCGAGTCCTTCTTGCAATCGGCGGTGGTGATTGGAGATACTCCTCTAGACATTGAGGGCGCCCACGAAATTGGGTTGCCATGTCTGTCCGTGGCGAGCGGCCGTTACACCGTGGATGAGTTGCAGGCGGCTGACGCGGACATGGTGGTGCCCAATTTATCGAATGCTGACGACATTTTGGCCGACCATTTTGGATCAAAATGGTAAGCGTAAGAACGAGCCTTTAGTGTGAACTCACGGGAACCGACGGTCACGGTCGGTTCCCGTGAGCTTTGCGAGCACACTGTTTTCGCCGCTATAACGTGCTTAAGCATATTTACACAGACCCATGCAGAAATCTCCTAGATCTGCACATTCCTGAACACGTCTGGAATTGTTCGCTCTTTCGGAGGCCGCAGTTTTGCTCCTAGCCGTCTCCG
>JAMCVM010000106.1 GCA_023475835.1 Bacillota bacterium
GAACCGTGCAACCTCCGAAAGAACAGGCAAACGGCGGCAGAGTTCGGCTATCCGAACATCCAAGCGCAAGCCCGAAAGCCCCTGAAGGATGCCGCCATGATGAATGCCACTCGATGGCGGTTATACGAACAACTCAAGGCGATCGGACTGCCCATCGAGGGCGGATCGGGCGGACGTACCAAACGGCAACGCATTGAGCGCGGTTTTCCCAAGGAGCACTACTTCGACGCGCTCTGCGTGGGCGAAAGCACCCGGGAGCGATTCACCCAGTTGCCAGCCTACGTCCAAATCTGGACAGTCACCGGACGGGGCCCCCGGCATATGTGCGGCACGAACCCGTACGGATTTCCCATTCGGCCTCGGTCTCGCCACAAGGTCCACTTCCGCTTTGAGACGGGCGATACGGTCAAAGCGGTGGTCCCCCGGAGCAAGTACACCGGAACCCATACGGGGCGTGTCTTGGTGCGAGCGTCCGGCTCGGTTGACATTTCCGCCAATGGACAGCGGATTGCTCAGGGCATTGCGTACAAACATTGTCGCATTCTGCAACGCAACGGAGGATGGCAATATGAGCAAAAATCTGTGTCCGCCTAACGGCGGAACCCAGCTTTCCTCCCCACGGCTAAAGCCGGGGGCTTCCCGCGGGCATTCGGTGAACTAAAGATTGCGAAGTGCGGGTTCGGCCGCTGACAGAGCAGTCAATGGGTAGATTTTTTCCCATATCAGCCGCGAGATGACTGGTCTGATTTTCAATTCGCGGTGCCATGGATCGCCAACACAGGGCCTTTCGCGGTGTCGAATAATGCCAATCTCATCAAGACATGGATTGGACGGAACTATCCATTCTTGTTATTCTGAATCGACGTCAACGTTGAAGTGGCGGGAAATTTGACGGACACCAGCCACGATGGTCACAGATCTGAAACATTTACCGCGTACAGTAAGCAAAGTTCGGCGTTCTCTTGAGCGGTTTTTCCGGGCTCATCGAAGACACGAAACGCGTTTTGCACCTAAGGAGGATGAAGCACGATGCGAATGGCCCAAAAAAGCCTGTGGGGAGTGACAACCGCGCTGGCGCTTTTAGCAATTGCCGGTTGCGGGGCGGTAGCGGCCGGTCCGGTGTTGGCCACCGTGAACAATCAGTCGATTACGGGTCCGCAATGGAAACAATCGATGGACGCGATCGCCCTTATGCAGGGAGTCGCTATCCCCTCGGTGACCAATGCCAGTAAGTTGGCGCAAGTCAAGGAACTAATGCAATGGTCGGCGCTCGAACAGTGGGCAGTATCAGACCATCTGATTACCCACGCCAAGGCTCAATCCATGGCGAACACCGCGGTGAAGGACATCGAGAAACAGGCAGGCAGCGCCTCTACGCTGAAGAGTCAACTCAAGACGTATCACCTCACCTTGCCTGAGTTTTCGAACTTCATGGTCAATCAAGAGCTGCTCGAAGCCGCCTATACCCATGTCACCAAGGGAATCAAGCCTCCTACCCTAGCCGAAGACCAGGCTTTTTACAAGGCCAATGGATCGGCGTTTGCCGTCGCCGCCACGGATAAAGTGCGGGCGATCTTAGTCAAGTCGAAGGCCACCGCTAAGACCATCGAATCCGAAATTACCTCAGGGGCGGACACGTTCTCTACCTTGGCCAAAAAGGATTCCTTGGATAAGTCGACTGCAAGCTCAGGCGGGGAACTCGGTGACCTCACCCTGACCTCTTCGAATAACCTTCCGGCCAACTTCACCAAAGAGATGAAGTCGCTCAAGGCCGGTCAATATGGCATCGCCGATACCCCCAGCGGATACTATGTGATGGAGGTACAAAAGGTCAATCCCGCTTCCGAGGAATCGTTTTCCTCGGTGAAGTCACAAATCGTCAGCAGCTTAGAGCAAACCGCCGCTGGCGATGCCTTTACCAAATTTGGGAATAAACTCTTAGCCAAGGACAAGACCCATATCAACATCAAGTAAAGTAATCCCCGTCCCTTTTCGGAGAGGGCAAGGCGTCCTCTCCCACGGAACTAGCGCGAGGTCATGGCATCCACTCTCACCGTCTTCAAGTCAGGAAAGGAAAACTCCGTCCAGGTGATGGCCCTGCTCTTTTGTTCCCCTACTTGGCCCATGCTGGGTCGATGAGCCGTCTTGCATCGAACCGATTTCCCGCCGTCTATCGCTCGTGCCGGGGTCGGCGAACGGCTTGGCAGAGGGAGGTTATGTCCATTTTTCGAAGACTTTGTCTTCTCGCCCGGATGTCGCGTCCACTGACGGCTGGAGTCGCCTAAAACCCCTGATCCGCCTGCCTTCAAGCCAACTCAAGCACCCCGCCTGGAATTCTACGCATCATCCCGATGCCCCAGCCATAGGCATAGACCACGATGCAAAAAGGGGTGCTTCATGCGAGAGAGTTCTCAGGCGCGCTGGTTCTTTTTGGCGAGGAGCCTGATTATCCTTGCCATGACCGTAATTCCTCTGGCGCTTTTCCACTCGTCTCATTCATCCACGGCCCAGACTAGATTCCATCACCGCGGACTGACCGCGTCCACCGGTCCATCCTCGGCCATCAACAAAAGGCGAAGGCCTCAGTTGAAGCCTTCGCCTGCAGTCAAATATCCAAATCCTCCATCGGTGGCTCCTCGCCATGCTGCCGCAACCGATCTACAAGTTCCGGCGGGATTTGTTCAACCATGTCATCGAGATCTTGGTAAACATCCAAACGCGCAGCTCCCGTAGCGAACCACTGTTCCCACGGTCCGCCTCGCCACGCTTTGTTGGCCAAGGGACCGATGCGAGAGTCGTCAAACAAACGCTGCATCGGTCCCGGTAGCCATGACGGCATTTCTACCCGATAAACGGCATACTGACCCTTGCGCGTACGATACACGGAAAATACCTCAACCCCGTTTTCTGCCCCATGAGGATGGCGCCATTCCGTGACTCGGTACCCGTAAAATCTTTTCTTTTGCTGGCTACCGGCCGGTCCCACCCGGAGTACGATCTCCTCATACCCTTCGCGATGCGCGGTCTCCGCTTGCACAAACTTTTTCAACGCTCGGGAAATCGCTCCAGAGAGGTTCCCATCTGCCAATGCCTGAGCGCGTTCGTACAAAGGCAAATCGTCGTCAGCTACGTAAATCGTTTTGTTGGCCATCGCTGTTCCTCCTCCAGTCTGTCTATATTTATAAATATACTTATATTTTGTTCAAAAGTCAAGGCCTCCATCCATTCGTTGCCCATCCGCCCACCTCGAACAGAGTCGCGTTCACCCGCCTTCCATACCTATGCTGAAGCGTGATATGTTTCTATCATCTAGATCTCTATGGGGATGGCGGCGGCGAGGTTGGCTTGATACCCCTCGCTGACCCGAAAGGCGATCTCAGTGTGGACCCCTTCGCCAACCCATTTGACGCGGGGGTACATGCGTGAATTTATGGCGTCGCCAACGGATGGGGTACAGTTTATACGGGCAGGTTAGTTTCCCCAAGGCACGGACGAATCCGAACTTTAAGTGCAAAGCGATCGACTATCGTGGCAAAGAAGTCGTTCGTCATAGCTCGCACACTCCAGGTTATCGTTGAAGAATACTCCGATGGATTTGTAGCGTATCCTGTGGGTCTACGTGGGATCGTGGTGGGAGCATGGCCCTCGGCAGAGGCGGCTTGGCGGATGTCCACAGCGCCATTCAATTCCATCTCGAGACCTTCGGGGCTAAGGCTCTCGATACCGCCGACCCCGTGCTGAACATCATAGTTCGCGAAGCGCAGGTCTGACCACCGATTTCCGCGGGATCTACGTGGGATCGTGGTGGGAGCATGGCCCTCGGCAGAGGCGGCTTGGCGGATGTCCACAGCGCCATTCAATTCCATCTCGAGACCTTCGGGGCTAAGGCTCTCGATACCGCCGACCCCGTGCTGAACATCATAGTTCGCGAAGCGCAGGTCTGACCACCGATTTCCGCGGGATGCGCCAGTATCCCAAGTGCTCAGCGCGTTCGAAGCATTAAGATTTCATGTCGTTCGGTGGGACAATCACACCGCGTTAGCGCGGTTGAATACTGGTCGGATCGGACTCCCAGAACGATTCCCAATCATCGTCTGTTGAAGGCGCCGATCGTAAGAAAAATATTGTCGTAAGCCGATATCGACCGCGGCCAACTTATTCGTACCTATAGCAACGCGTCATCGCACCGAACTTGCACCACTTTGCCGTGCTCCGATTTCAAAAAGAATCCCTGCCTGTGGACATGAGTTTCTGACCCGGACTTGAGCCACTGTCTGGACCGAGTCTTTGAACTTTAAAGAATCATCGGGGCGTCGACGTCCGAAGAACGTCGTTCGGCACATGCCACCTTCGTGGCATTAACGGGAAGCCACGTGCGCTCAACAGAATTTGATTCTGAAGACATCCCTTCCGATCCAATCTCACGCACAAACCGGGAGCTATCCGGGATATCGCTCCATGGACCCGACGGCAGAAAGCGCCGTTGACACCCCGCGATCGGCGCCGAGCGTGTAGACCAACCGACCCACCTGCCAAATGGCTTCGGTATGCGCGCCATCGGGGGCGGGATCAATGCTGACCCCGCCAAACGATCCTGCCCGGTTCGCCCTGACCGCATTGACGAATTGCTGGGCGGTCCAGATTAACCCGCCACTTAACACTCCGTTGACCAAAATGGGTTTTCCGTTGCCTCCTTCTCGCAATGATGTGGTTCCCGGTCCTGGCAAATCGGCCGGCGTCACAAGGGTCCATCCTCTCTCATACCAAGCCAGGTAGCCAATTTTCCCGCCGTTAAAATGTTTGACGAGATTAAACCAGCGATAGCCCGGTAGATGCGGGCGAATGGTCACCCGTGTGGCCCGTGCAGGAATCGCAGTACCCCCAGGTCCGACAAAGATGGCGCGTGCCACGGCTGCGTGGGCTTCGGTCGGGGTGGCATCGGCTTGGACGTTAAGAGTCAGCAGAGCATTTCCGGCGGACCCGAGCGTATCTTGATAGATTTGTGGGCTGTTGACAGGTAGGGGTTTCTTATCGTCGTGCCAAGAGATCTCATACGCATCAGCGGTCGCGTGGACTTCGGTGGCTATATAGCCGCCCCGGTGTGGCGGCATCCACGTCGGTGCCGAAAGCGGTAAGCGCGTGGTTTTTCTCGCGATCGCCAGCGCTTGGCGCGTCGCGTTCGACCACCGTGTCGGAGCTGCGGTCACCGATACCGCAGCCAGGATCGTCCCACTGACCGCAACGGCAGCGAGGCTCCCGAAGATCGGAATCCATCTCGCAGGCAAGATCGTCATCCACTATCATCCTTTCGAAATCCCGATGTTATCGCTCCTATAACGCCCTAGGGCCATAAAAGGTTTCAGGATGCTCCTCAAATAGACCGTTTTCCTCGACCGCAGGAGTCGATGCTGAGCGAGAGAAAGCGCATGCACGCCGGGTGACTCCTCGACATTAAGCTGCGCCCGATGACGCATCGATGGCGGACAAAAATGGTTCACCTGCCGCCAAAAACCGCAGCAAGCCGACCAAAGGTTACCAATAACGCCCATATATTTAGAGAGAACGGAGACGTCTGGGACTTAAGCGATGGCATTCGCACCGAGCTGGTTGAAGCACTAACGGACAGATACGTTCTATAATTCGGTAACCTTTTTAACCTGGGTGGCGTTACTTTTTGAGAGGGGGATAGGATTCGATGACGCATCGATCAAAGGTGTTGGCGCTAACTGGTTTTGTCATCACTTCCACTAACTCTCGTGCCATCAGATATCCCACGGATCAGAGCCAGACGTAAAGTCGAGATCAGCCCAAAGGGCTGGGATTCGCTGATTGACCCACCACCAGTATTCGCTGTAAAGCGCACCAGAAAACCCACTGCCTACGCCAATCAGCGAATGCTGAGAATACCATGGGGCGAGGTCCCCGACCACCCGTGCAACCTCGGAATTAGGCTAGAACTGATGACGACAGGCTTAGCCAAACCATAGACAAAAGGAGTTAGCCAAAACACAAAAGGCTCGGTCGGCTGCCATGAGGGTAGCCCTAGGACTCATCTTCGGATTTTCCCTGGTCCAAACACAGCAGGCCGGATGGACCGCCCACACGTCGGTCCTAACGTGGGCAATGATCACGCACGACCAAAAGCCCAAGTTGCTTCGAACCAATGCCCCACGTGGCTATATGGGTGCGGCCATGGTGGTGGATGACCACCTGTATATGGCCACGGTCAGTGGCCTTTGGCAACAAGCCATCGGTACCCCGCATTGGTCTCGCATTCCGACCCAATCCCTCGCTTCAATCACGACCTCACTGGGATACCGTATCATGCCGCCCATTGCTGCCATGCTCGTTGCGGCGCAGGCGCGTCCACGAATCTTTGCGGTTGTGCCCGCTGCCCAGCCCAGATTAGGCGCTACGCCGGTATTCGATCCCAGCGTGTACACCCTCAATCACGGTCAGCAATGGCGCGCCCTACCCATTCCCCCTGGCATGACGCGAACGGACTTTGGGGGCTTTCAACCTCATGGGTCCAGTGTCTGGAGTTGGTAGGAGACTCGCACCGGGCACATCCAAGTCTGAGCATTAGGGAATCATCACACGGTCTGGCATCGCATATCCCCCGCGATCGCTGGCCAGGCCCGGATCTTTCTGGGACCCCGTGCCCTCGCAAAATGATGGACCGATGGCTGCGGAAACCAAACCCGTGGTGGCGGCCATGGACGGCCGATAGCCCGAACGGTCATCAATCAGCAGGTGGTGCCAACCACACTCGCGGCCATCGGCACTCAAGGGGTACTGTGGTTAGGCAACTTTCATCATCCCTTGCAGTGGACCACGGACCATGGGCGGCAGTGGCAGCCGGTCACGGTGCCATCGCTGCCCGGTTGGCGGGCGGCTGACGGCTCGCCAGCGTTGACTCTGCTGTCCAATGGAGACACCTCTTAGGGGAGGGTCCTTCGGGACCCTCGGGAGCTCCACAGTGGTGTCAGTTGCCCCCGGAGCCATCCGATGGCGCCGGATTCACCCGCACGGCTTTGCTCGGGCGGATGCCGTGATTCCAACCCAGGGCTTTTTGCTGTGGGTTCAACCCGATGATCAACAAGCCGGTCCCCCGACGCCGAGTGAACTGCAGGTCGAGCGTGTGGTCAACCAAACACTTCAGATTGTACCGATTTCTTAAACTTTGGACGATTGATCATTCCTACAAGAAGGTAGTTCTAATGACGTGGTCCTGGGGTTCTGATAGCGACAATCCGAATGCGACGAACCCATGTGGTGAGGTCAGTTTCTCCCTTGGACGCAGGGGATATGGAACACAAGCTGATTTTCTTTGGACTCCCTCGACGGCTTCCACGCCGTCGTTTCCCTTTTGGAACATCCCAGGCCCCACATTGGTCCCAAGCGGATCAACGCTATAGGATTGGGGTGCTACTCAGACCAACGGGTTCTTCCCAGAACAAAAAGTGTTTAGACAACCCAACGGACCTCCCGTCTCCAGGGGGTCAATTGGGATATACCTTATTCGGTTCCATTTCGCATGACCACGGAAATGATGGATGGTATGTTGATGAAAAATCCTCGGACAGCCAAGCCGGGGTCAATGGAGTTCTTAGTCCACTGGTCTCCAACCGGAATTTGTTGATTAGGCGAGCGGATTCACTGGGGCGTATGCGCGCTTAGGAAAGCCTGCGGAAAGCACCTCCCCAATAGCCTTAACGGGCAAGCGGGGGCCATATCGACTGCTCTCAGTTGGCAAGGATGGTGTGCAACGTCACAGTTTTTCGGTGACCATCCACCGACCAACGGACGATCGCGCCCTCGAGTGTCGAAGGCGGAAGGACTTGTTGATGGTCCGTCGCCAGATTCATCACCATCAGTGTGTGGGCATCTGGAGTGGTGGTGGCCGATTGATCATATATGATCTCAGTGCCTTGGCTCCCTAGAAAAAAGTGCTGGGTTGAAGTCGAATGAAAACGCGTCAATTCGATGGGGACGTGCTGAGCCTTGGCGTTGAGATCGACCGCGTCGAGCGTGTAGCCCTGGGCGACTTTGGCACCTAGGCCTTCATCGGATACGCGATAGAGAAGCCAGTGCCTATCGGTGACCTGCAGCAATGACACGAAGGGGTTCGCTAAGGTGTTCTCGTTGGGGCTAAGTTCCCAGGGCGCCACATTGGCCACGACCCGAGAGGCAGGATTCGGGGTGAAGTAGGTAAGCCGCTTCGCATCAAAGGGGGCCACAGAAATAGTGAACGCTCCATCAGGAATCAGGGGCGCCGTAGGAGACGACGTCTTGAGAAAGTTGGGTTCGGACACCCAGGCGAGCCCATCCCCGGTGGGGAGTACCAGTCCCTGGGCCGAGGTCCCGTTGACGATCGCTAGTAGATAATTATGCGATCCCACAAGGATTTTTACGGTGCGGCTCTTTAGGGCGTCGGACCTAATGGGCATAAACACCGTTCGTTGCGCGGCACTTAGGATCCATGGTGCCCAAGATGCCGCGAGTTTCCCTTGGGCGGTATATCGAAACGAGATCCCCTCAATTCCCCACATGGGGACGTAACGACCATCACGGCTTCCTGCGGCATAGACACCAAACCCGTAGACCTCCTGACCAAGGGCATTCCGATAGGCATATTGCGCCAACTGTCCGCCTTCTTGATATCGGATGGTTGCTGGGTGAAGCAAATCCTTCGGAGTCCACGCGGAAGGGGATCCCGACGGCGAGACGACGGCTTGGGACGTCTTCCATGCCGATGAAAACAAGTTGTCTTCCTGCCCTGCAGCCATTACAAACGAGGCTCCGGCAGTGTCGAATTGCAGGGTGGCGGTGCCATTGCTCAACTTCAGTCCTTCACTCCCATCGTCACCGATAAGGGCGGAACCGACCATCCCGCGCGGGCCCAGTAACGCAGTCCAAACTTCGTTGTTCACGGGGAAGAGATACTCCGCGAGGCCGTGGGCAATCCTAGGCGGAATGTGCACCCAAGCTTTGGCGGGAACGTGTGCGGGCTCGGAATAGGGAGCCCCGCCGCCGTAGGTCGTCGGCACGACAACCGTCGGAATAGCGGTAAGGCCGGCATAAGTGGAAGCGACACCCGCCAAAGGAATGGCCTGAACGGGTGTCGTTGCCTGACGGCTCGTCATCAGGGTAAACGAATCCTGCGAAATGGTTTTCGCCTCGGATTTTGATCCCACCAAGGTCGTGCACAGCATTACGCTACTGACGGCAAAGAGACTAAGTGTGGTGGGTGTTAATTTCATCTGCGGATTGCCTCCTTCATGTCTTCATGTCTTCATGTCTTGAGGTGTTAGCATTGAACGCCAAACCTCACCCAAAGGGTATAACGCTACGGGGTCGGAATAGGTTACAGCACTACCTTGGAGTATTTCCGATGGGTGTGGCTCTTGTGAAGGGAAGCAAAAAATCAATTCGTATAGGCTGAAAACCCGATGTCTCTTAGGAAAAACCTTCGAATTAGTGTAAAATCCCAAGTTATTTGGCCATGGAAGTCTCACTTTGCGTGACTGTCTCGAAGGCGACTAGCTTTTCGCACGAGCCGAATGGGTGGGCAGCGGTTGCCTGGGCATCCATTCGGCCCGTTTCAGCCTGAAAGGCTGTATTCCAAACGCCATGAAGACTGCGTTGGGTGCGCACGAGGAGTTTCGCCTTGACGGAGGGTCTACCGAAAGCGTGGAAGCGCGCCGAAACCGATCCGAGATGCCGGTTTTCCCGCCCAAATACTGGTCAAGGAATGGGAGACGAGCGGTCGTTTTCGTGGCCAAATAGCGTGAGACTCCCAAGGTTAGAGGGAGGAGATTAGAGGGGGTGTTCTTGGCCTGGTCGACTAGACAGAGCGATGGTCTCTGTAACGGGGAACCGTCAGGGTAGGGGAACTCCTGCCCTCGGATCCTTCATCCCACGTTTCGCACCCCTATATATTGGCGATAATCATGGGTTTTAATCCCAACATGTTGCGCTTCCCAAATATTCCCGATCAATATGTAGTCTGATGATCATGGCGCGATACAATATCTAGGGATAAGGGTGCGAAACATGGGCTCACCGAAGAGATTCGACCCTGGCAACAGACGGCGCGGACTGTGTGAGACAGGCATAGAGGAACTCGGCCCGGCGAGGATCCTAATGCGCACAACAGGGCCGAGAACGGCCGTTCACGATGCTGGGGCTCGTCACGAACCCTCCGAGGCAAGCCCTCAGAGACCCACAGGAGGAGGCATCGGCCGAAGTGTGCTGCGATACCTACTCAGGCCACCTACCGTGGAGGGTTGGCGGTCACTGGTTTTCTCATCGTTTCGACTAACGGTCGTGTCATCATCCCCCATCCGATGAGTCGCAGCCATCCAGCCGAGAACGGGCTGGGATTCGACCGGGATTCGGCCTGACGTCCTCGCCAGGGCCGGGTCTGATTGCCGCTCCCCCAAAAACCCACGCCCTACGCCAATCAGCGAATTTGGCGAGCGCCCCTGGCAAAGTTCCAAGACCATCAATCACACGACGCTCTATTCCGCGGCAGGGCAGGTTTTTCGACCTTTTCGACCGCCACGACGATCAAGATCCGCCGCCGTTCAGGCGGCGAAATCCAGTCCAAAGGCGCTTCTATCCGCCGACTGAAGATCCGAATGAGGGAGGTTTAAGCGGCCGAGACTTCAGCCGCATATTGGCTGAAGTGCACCCGACGTTGCTCCTGCTCCAGGGGATAGGTCCAGTACGCATCCCAGTCGCCGTGGCTCCAGACGGAGCGTAGCTTCAATAGCGCCTCGGCGCCATGGTCAGACTCCGCTGACCACCTTCCAGCCCCCAGCGTGCTCCGGTAATATCGAAGCGGTCCTTAATGAGATGTCGACAAGCGCCTTCAATGATGCCCGTCGCAATCGGCCACCCCGGCTCCAGGGCTTGCGAATACTGTAAATATTGGCGATTTACGAGGAAATAGTGAGCGCATTGGTCTACGGCTGTCCGCTGACTCGGGGCGAGGTCGTTCGCCGTCGCCTGACGACCGATGGCTTCGGCGACCTGCGAGGCCTTCCTCTGTAACACCTCAAGCCCTTGCTTCAACACCCAGGGTTCCGCCTCCGGGTCCCCGGTGGACAAAAAGAGCACCACGCGGCTTTCCACAGACATTCGAGCACATGGATGAAGTCGAGGAACACTTGGAGATTAATTCCCCGTGCGGTGGCTTCTTCTTGAAGATAGGACAATTGGGCGTGATTGCCATCTACCAGAGCGACCCACGGGCGCTCATGCTTCGGGTCACGCCGTTCCGCTTCTTCCAACACCTGATAAATGACGTCGCCCATCGAGTCGGCGACGCTGGCGACCAACCATTGGTTGACCGCCTTGGGCCCGGACTTCTTGGTCCCCGTCGGGTCGACTGGTTTGGCGTGGAGAATGTCGCTGGGAATGCGGACCACAGGATCGATCCCATAGACTGCCCCCACCTCGGCCATGCGTTTTCGGTGCGATTTCTCGCCCGGCGAGAGCCGCGATTGGAGATTGTGGTCGGCTTTCGCCTGTTTGGCGGCGGTGCTTGGTCGCAGGTCTTGGGTTCGCATGACGA
>JAMCVM010000089.1 GCA_023475835.1 Bacillota bacterium
TCGCTTGGACTTCTTCTGCCCTCACCGCCTAAATTCGAAAAGAGGAACGTGCAGATGTTAACTCGTCGTATGCTCAAGGATCCCGAAGACTGGGTCGAATATACCCTATCCCTTCCGATGGACCAGTATGTCTCCGTCATGGAAGAGACCTTAGATGGTTTGCCCACGGAAAATTTTTTGGATTCTATCGAGCTCTTGGGTGATTTGAAAGATCTCAAAGCGTATATGCCCCCGCCGTCTTTTGTTCGAATGGTGCAAAAGATTCGAAAGATAGCCCCCCATCTCCATCTCGACGACCTCGAAGCTTTGGAGGATCTGGTCGTCGATTGGCAGTTGTTTCAAGGCGACGACGACGGACTAGAACGAACCCTAGCCTATTATCAACAGTCGGAGGATAAAGAGTTTTTCTCTCCTTGGGTGGATGTCGGCCGTCATCTGATCTTATATCAAAAGGTCGAGATGGCCGAACGTTTAGCGAATGACGAACTCGAATGGCTCCAAGATAACGATGGGATCACGACCAGTCTCTGGGCCCCAAACGATCCTCTGGCCAGCGCCCTACTATTCAATCGATGGCAATTACTATACGATGCCTTAAAGCGCGGTGAAACTCCCGATCTCAGCGAAGTCAGAGCTCTAGAAAGCAAATTAACCTTGCACAACGAAGGGTTGCTCAGTGATGAATTGGTCAGTCGACTGACGAATCCATTAAGCGTCCAACCAATCATTGACTGGACCTCGGACGATTCAATCCTAAACGGTGAAATGGACAGCCTATGGAAGTTCCTGCGCTACCTGTATGATCGTGATCATATGCCTTTTATGACTGCCTGCCAAATCTTCATGACCTACTTTGCCATCTTGGATTCACGAACGATGCCGGAGGACAAAGGGGACTGGATTTTCGACGCTGATGACCTCAACCATTACTTCGAGGAATTAGATAATCCCAACTCCCATGATCTGGAGGCCCTAGTCGTTACCGTCTGGGGCATCCCCTACGTCTTAGCATTTTTGCAGGAATACGGCTGGGTAAGGGCAGAAGAAGTCCAAGCGATGAATCGTCTCGTGGCCGAATTTAAAGCCACGATCATGGCTAAAGATCCCCACTGCTTGTGGAAATATGACTTTGTGCATCGCTGGCCTCGGTGCCAAATCCTCGACCAGGAGCAAGTGGCCGAGGAATCTCGGATATTTGCTGATAGTGTGGATCACCCGCATCCGCTCGAAGAATCGGCAGTGGCATTGGAACGAAAAATATCTCCTGAATTTTTTTCATTTCTTCACACGAATCGAGAGGAGTGGCCCCCAAAAACCCAGGGCATAAAAAACCGCACGCCCAAACCCCAAAAAAAGCCTAAACCCAAGAAAAAGCCCAAGCCTCGCAAAAAGCGCCACCGTTAGGCTACCTGTGGTATCGGCAGAAAGTGCGACCGTGGCTTGTGATCTGCACCATCCGTCTATTAGTCGCTCGAGAAAACCCACCCAATCCCTGGTAGGGATTGGGTTTGCGGTTCCCTATGAGTGACCATCATTTCTCCGTCCGTTCTCGCCCCCGGCACCGTTAGGTTATTGGAAAAAACGGTGCCGAATGCAGGCCGTAACCCTCAGCAGACGAGAAGATTCGGCGATATCGCCCGATCCCACCATTTAGGGCGCCGCCGATTCCATCTCCACGACTTGAGCGTCTCCCCAGAACCGTTCGAGGTCATAGAACTCACGCTCGTCCTCTGTAAAGATATGCACGACAATCGGTCCGTAATCTAACAAGATCCAATGCGCGCGATCATAGCGTTGCGGATTTAACAATCTCGCTCCAACGGCAGCCATCGCGTCTTGGACATAATCCGCCAACGCCCGCACCTGAATAAAATTATGGCCGGTAGCAATCACAAAATAGTCGGCAATCAAGGTCACTTCGGCCATGTCAAGCACGACCACCCGCTCACCCTTATGATCGAGAAGCGTCTCTCGAATGACTTCGGCCCACTTTAAGGAATCTGTCGTAAGCGGTCCCTCCTTGCCAGTCTTATCACCCATGGTCTCAGCCGCGATTGTCGCTTTCCCTCAGGGCTTTGACCGTATCCGGATGCAAAGCCAACCCTCTTTGTTGAGTATAACTCACCGTCGCTTCTAGGACGGCACGGTAACCCGATTCTAAGTCCTTTAGGGCTAATGCCTGCAAACCTTCCCGGGCTGGGAAGCTTCGGCCTGGCTCCACCGCATCGGCAATAAAAAGGGCCTTGGCCATCGGCCCCAGCCCTGGGCCCGCCGTCGTATGATACCGAATAGCCTGCCAAACCGAAGGATCCCCGATGTTTTGATTTTGAAGCCATTTCGCCGCTATCGGACCATGCCATAAAATCGGTTCCGAAGTCATGAACTCGTCCCCGTCTAAGTTAAGCCGCCTGGATTCGGCCAAAAGGCACGGTCGGGAAAATTCCCGAGCTAAATCATGGCCAAACCCCGCCCATCTTGCCAGTTCCGGATCCAAGCCATGGCGGTCGGCCAACTCTTCCATGACCCCAATCACTCGCATACTATGGCTTTGGCGGTGCTCGGTCAATTGATGAAATCGCTCTAAAAGGGTCTGAGCCTCCAGTCCTATCACCTCTCACCTAAGACTCCTATGCTCTAATCCACGCAAAAGAGCCCCCTATACGGGGGCTCTTTTGCTGACACTAATAGCGATTTTGACGCGGCCTGGCTTCGTTGACGATGATATCGCGACCATCTAATTGGGTGCCATTCATCGCCTCCACCGCTGGCTCGACATCTTCATCTTGCACTTCGACAAATCCAAAACCTCGCGAACGCCCTGTCTCGCGATCGGTAATAATCCGAGCGCCAACCACCTGCGCGTGTGCGCTAAATGCTTGGGCGAGTTCCTCTTCGCTCATTGACCACGGTAAATTACCGACATATAAAGTCTTTGACAATTGGTCCACCTCCCTGGGAAACTTCGGTACCTAGTCAGGGAACAAGGCAACCGCCAGATGAATCTAGATCCCATTGACCAGGACACAGACACGACCGCGGAGCCAGGGCACCTCTGACACTAGTATAAGCACTTGAATCAAGCCTATGTGTATGCTACGGTGACGTTGCCGCATACAGATGCTGTTTGGCAATGTACTGCTCGACTGCCTCCGGCACCAAGTACTTAATCGACAGACCTTGGCGCAAGCGTTCCCGGATGTCGCTGGATGAAATCGCCAGAGCCGGAACTTCTAACTGATGTACGCGATGCTTGCTGGTGTCCCCCCCGATCTCCCTCTCTAAGGCCTTAAGCCGCGAAAGCGAATAACCGGGACGACTAGCAGCAATCAAGTGTGCGTACGACAAAATCTTATCGGGCGAATGCCACGATGCAATTTCTACGATTGCATCGGCACCTGTGATGAAATACCACTCTGTGGCCGCGTCCAAGCTGTGAAAGTACTTTAGTGTCTCGCTAGTGTAGGATGGGCCGTCCCGATCAATTTCCACCTGGGAGATTTCAAAATGTACGTTCGGGGCGATAGCTAAAAAAGTCATTAGGTAGCGATGGTTGGCGTCCGCCACATACTTATCCGACTTATGCGGCGGCTGTCCAGCAGGAATAAATACCACTCGGTCCAAATCAAATGCGTCCCGTGCAGCCTCCGCCGTAACCAGGTGACCATAATGAATCGGGTTAAACGTTCCCCCCATGAGCCCTACAGCTCGACGTACTTTACCCATTGGCTGTGTATTCGCTGTCGCTCTCTCAATTCCTGCTTTCTCCAAAAATTTCTCCCCCAGCGCTTATTCCAACGATTCCACAATGAGATCCCCTTGCTTCCACACCAATCGCCCTTCCCCCACCAAAACCGCCGTGTCGGTGGCAATATTGCGCTTGCGCAATAGTTGCGGGACGCCTCTTCGCCGCAAATATTCCGCAAAGTATTCCTCGGCCTCCGGGTTCCCCCAGTACGTCATCGCCGCTCGTTCTTCGACATCTCCGACCACCCGCACCGCCGCGTCTTCCTGCACTAGGTCGAATCCATGGACGGTTGGTCGGAGGGTGGATTCGGGCTCTGGGGCCGTCTTCGGCTTCGGCGTCCGATCCAAGACCTTCCGAAGCTCCCACATCAAATCATCCCGTCCATATCCGGTTACGGACGACAGCGGATAGACCACAACCGGGGCGACCGCGGCTTGTAAAGCTCTAATCCGTTCCGCACTCCCGTCTAAGTCCGCTTTGGTCGCCACCACGAGCCGGGGCCGAGCGGCCAAGTCTGGCGAAAATGCGCTGAGTTCGTGCTCGATAATCCGGTAGTCGTTCAGAGGATCGCGGGTGGTCATCGGGTCCATATCCACCAGATGCACCAAAACCCGAGTGCGTTTAAGATGGCGCAAAAACGCGTGGCCCAACCCCAGACCGGCGTGGGCGCCCTCAATCAAACCGGGCACATCGGCTACCACAAAGGCTTCGCCATACCCTCCTACCACCCCCAAATTGGGCACCAAGGTGGTAAATGGATAGTCGGCAATCCGCGGTCTTGACGACGAGATCCGGCTAATTAATGTCGACTTGCCAGCATTGGGAAATCCCACCAGGCCTACATCGGCCAACAGGTTCAGTTCCAAACGGACCCACCAACTTTGGCCGGGCTGCCCTTTTTCGGCAACCCGCGGACTGCGATGGACAGAGTTCACAAAATGGCTGTTGCCGCGACCACCTCGCCCCCCTTTCGCCATGACTTGGCGCTGGCCTGGTTCGACCAGGTCCGCCATCAACGTGCCCTCCTCATCGTTATAGACTAACGTCCCCGGCGGCACCCGAATGACGATGTCTTGGCCTCCCCTGCCGTAGCTGTTGTTATTCCCGCCGTTTTCTCCCGACGGTGCCCGGTAGTGGCGCTGATGACGAAAGTCCATCAATGTGCTGAGCCCGCTGTCCACTTCAAAAATCACATCGCCGCCGTCGCCGCCGTCCCCCCCTGCCGGCCCTCCATTGGGGACATACTTTTCCCGCAGAAAGCTAATGGCTCCATTTCCGCCCTGGCCTCCTTGCAGATAGATCCGTGCTTCATCAATGAACATTGGCTCTCCCCTCCACTCTCGCGCCCTATTCAGTCCCTGCGCCTGGATGCCATACTAGAACGATAGTATCACCCTGCTGCCACACCCTCACACCGAAACGGCCTCGCGGCATCGTCTTGGGATCGAGCAGCGACACCACAAATCCCTGGTCATCTAAATGAATGTCCATGGCCGTCCCGGCGCTAGCCAATGCCCGAGCCACCGTCCGCTCGAACCGAAACAGACGGATCCAAGCCGAACCGACTTTAGCAATGTGCCACTGACAACGGATACCGCGGGATTCAGCCATCGCGTCGAGCATTAAGACCGCATAGAGCCATGACAGAGGCAGGTCGCGATACCATGCCCCTTCCTCGGAAATTTTCTGGCTAAGGCGGCCTACGTAGTCTTCGGCGCGATTCAGACGCCCTAGCTGCAGCCACCCCTGAATCACCTGCAAGTGATTGGCTTGCCGATGCCGAATCCGGCGCAAAGTGGACACGGTGAGCTTTCGATGTTGCCAATGCCCGAGGACGACTACGCTTAAGATGAGTCCGGCCAAAAACAGAATACGCCAAGGGCGGGGAGTCATATAGCTCCCCGCCCCCATGGCACACACCGTTAACCAGCCAAATACCACTGGCCTCATTGGCATCCCCCAGACACCAACGCCTACGACAACTCTTGCTCCGTCGCCGGAACAATGTCGACTTCGCGACGGTTATGACTGCGATGAACAAAACTCACACGTCCATCGATTTTAGCAAACAACGTATAATCTCGGCCCAGCCCGACATTGCGTCCAGGATGAAACTCTGTCCCCCGTTGTCGAACAATGATGCTGCCGGCAGTGACGAACTGTCCTTGATGGCGTTTCACTCCCAGCATTTTGGGGTTGGAATCGCGGCCGTTTCGGGAACTGCCGCCGCCCTTCTTGTGAGCGAATAACTGAAGACGCACTCTCGCACACCCCCTTTATCATAGTTCTGGCATTCCCCGACTTAGGGATCCGCCTTCACTCTAATTTCCTGCCAGTGTACAAAACGCCCATGCGATCGGGCCAAATCTTTTAACCCTGCAACAATCCAACGTGCAACCCGCTCCGCATCCGGATCTCTCACCGTTTCAATCCAGAATTCGGCGTGACCTTCGTCGACCAGCACCCGATGGTGCGCGCCCTCGACCCCAAATTCCTTGAGGCCCAACGCTAACGTTTCCACCAAAGCGCTGACGGCAGCACATACCACGTCTTCGCCATATCGGCCTGAATCCGCATGACCATCAATCCGCAATCTGGTTATCTGGTCGTGTTCATCCACCCAACCGATCATCTGAATCATGATCTACGAAGGGGTTTCAATCCGCTCCACCCGAATCCGAGTTAAATCCTGGCGATGGCCGCGACGGCGACGATAATTACTCTTCGCCTTGTACTTGAAAACCAAGATTTTCGGTCCGCGTTCTTGTCCCACCACCGTAGCCACTGCACGCGCACCAGCCACGTAGGGTCGCCCGACTATGGTTTCCCCCGACTCGTCCACCACCATCAAGACTTGGTCAAGGCTAAATTCGTCGCCCGCCTCGCCCGGTAATTTTTCGACCAACAGTTCCTCGCCGGGAGCGACTCGATACTGCCGACCTCCGGTTTCCATGACTGCGTACACTAAAAATCCTCCTTGATCACACTATCGCCACAACATTTGAAGCGAGATCTAACTCGCCTAAGCGGGGAAGTCCGCACAATTTGCCCAACGCATGTTACCACCTAATGGCACGATTGTCAACCTGCGTGAGACGCCTCTACCACCCCTATCTGTTCGGAGGTCAAGCTGTGTCTTCGGTCAGAGTCGGCGACAATGCGCGCGGTGGCAAAAGTTCTAAAAGCCCGCTGGATCTCAATGCAAACCCTCTCTCCAACTCGCTGACCTGCTCCCTCAATATCAATCACGTAACCAGCCAAACGACTGATGCCGTCTTTGGTGTTGGTTTGATGCCGTTCTTCCACCAACACCTCCAAGGACATTCCTTCGTGGACTGGCAGGGCCAATGCCTCTACCGCCGCTCGAGTGCCAATTTTTCGGATCTTGAGTTCATCCATAGCGCATTCCTGAGATCCGCGAACAAACACGGAACGATGGCTTTCTCGTTCCAATTCTTTCAGATTGGTCCCTCCAGGGCCAATCAAGTGGGCCGCGATCTGGGGGTGAGCTTCGGCCAAAATTGCCTCAGCTCCCGTTTCCCTCAGACGGTCCACAATCCGCTGGCGAAGCCGCCTCGCAATCACCTCTTCGGACAGCACATGCCCCCGGCCTTCACACGACGGGCATACCCGAGTCATCTGACTCAAAAGGGATTCGCGCACTTTCTTTCGAGTCATCTCTAAAAGACCCAGCCGAGTCATGCCCAACACCGTCACTCGCGTGCGATCGCTCTTTAACGCTCCATGCAGGGTCTTGATCAACTCGCCTTCATCATCGTCGCCTTCCATGTCGATAAAGTCGACCACGATAATGCCGCTCAAGTCTCTAAGACGCATCTGCCGCGCGATTTCCACGGCCGCCTCTTTATTGGTGCTCAGCACCGTATCGGATAAGTCGGTGGTGCCGACATTCTTGCCCGTATTGACGTCGATCACGGTTAACGCTTCGGTTTCGTCCACCACTAAATACCCGCCACACTTGAGCCACACTCTGCGCTTTAACGCCCGGTCCAATTCGGCCTCGGCGCCCCGCGCTTCGAACAGAGGCACCGCTCCCGTATACAAGTCAATGCGTTGCTTTAATTTTGGCGACAAGGTGCCGGCAATTTCCCGAGCCCGCTGATACGCCTGGGCATCATCCACCACAAATCGATCCACCGACTCGTCAAAGTGGTCCCGGATAGTCCTGAACACCAAATTCGCTTCGCGATGAAGCAATGCCGGCGAATGCGCTGTTCGCGCTCGCGCCTTAATCCGACTCCACAACCGCCGCAAGTAAGCCAAATCTCGAATCAAAGTATGCTGCGGAACCCCCTCTGCCACGGTGCGGACAATGATGCCCATGCCCCGCGGGCGCATCCTTTCGGCCAGGGTTCGAAGCCGCTCTCGTTCAGATTCTCTCGCTATCCGCCGCGAAACCCCGATCGTGTCCGAGTAGGGTGTTAAGACCAAATACCGTCCCGGAAGGCTGACATTGGTGGTCACCCGAGCCCCTTTGGAACCGATAGGCTCCTTCGAAACCTGAACAATCACCTCCTGCCCCACTTTCAACACATCTTGAATACTTCGACCCCGACTATGGTCGCGCTCTTCGGCATGTGCATCGTCTACGTATAAAAACGCGTTCTTCTCCTGACCGAGATTGACGAAAGCGGCACGCATCCCTGGCAACACGTTTTCTACTCGACCCTTGTAAATGTTTCCAGCCGCTTGGTCCTCCTCGGCTCGCTCCGTATAAAATTCCACTAATTGCCCATCCTCGATAATTGCCAACCGGCTCTCTCTAATCCCAAAATTAACCAAAATCTCTTTAAAAACCTTTGGTTCCGGCACGGAAGGAGGCAATACCGTCTCTTCCTCCTCCTCCGGGGATTCGGCGCCGGTCACCTCGGCGGCCACTTGGACCGTTTCTGCCGGAAGAATCCCCCAACGGCGACGCTTTCGCCGTGTCATTCCTAAGCCCCTTTCCCGATGATTCGGAATTCATTGATCGGATACACCAGATTTCGGTATCCTGAGCCCATCATAGAGAATAGACGGGGCTTCGTCAACGCACCACCAACAGATTGCCCACTGTGATCGACGGCCCATGGTGATGTAGACCCGCTATCAGGTCTTCTTCTGAAAGCACTCCTAACGGTCGCAGTTCGCTGTCTAAGACCGACACCCGATGATAATGCATGGGTCGCATCACCTCCAAGACTTTGCCCACCGGGGTGCTTTCCCGTACCGCCAGATCGTCAACTCTCCAAATCGGTCGCTGCTGAAACCGCGATGGGCGCACCGCCAAATCTCTAATGATCCAATACGATGATTGGGAGCGTTGTCCCCGCGCCCCCCAGTATAAAAAGGCGGAGAAAATCGCCAGATTAAAAGGCAGGCGTCCAAAAGCGAGGCAAAGCAAGGCGATGCCGATCAGTCCCCGGGCCATCCATAACCCCGCCTCGGTCACCACGCGCTCCGCCCGGGCGTGGCCCAGGCGGCGACCCAGGTACACTCGAGCCAAGCGACCGCCGTCTAGCGGGGCGACGGGCAGGAGATTCAACGCCCCTAAGCCCAGATTCAAGGTAATAAACTCTCGGACGAGGGGACTGGGCACTCCCACCTTACCCTCTAAGGACCATGCCAGTGCCGCCAACAAAAAGTTTTGAATGGGACCAGCCATGGCCACCATCATTTCTACGTCCGGGTCTTGACTGCCTAATCCATCGATCCGAGCGATGCCGCCAAACGGCCAAATCTCAATCCGATCCACGCGGAGTCCATAGGTTTCCGCAATCAGGGCATGCGACAGTTCATGCATAAACACCACCGTGAAGGCTATCCACATGCGCGACAGGTGGCCGGTCAAGGCGTACGCCAGTAACACCAACAAAAAAAGCGGGTGAATGTAAACCCTTCGCCACCATGCGTTGGCGCTCACTTTAGGCCGCCTCCGACCAAGCCTTGGGCAAAGAGGCCGGGTGCTTCGGGATTGACCGGATAGCCGTGGTCCTTAAGAACAATCTGAATCTGGTCCGACCGGACTTGACCAATGACTCCCCCCGGCCCTAGCTCTTCCCCTATCCTGGCGCGGATAGTCCCCAGGTCTGAAAACGTCAGCGTGCAGTCCGGCTTGACCACCAAAGTCACCCGCCCTACCCCATCGGACCTATCGATGGCCCGAACTCGGCCCCCCGGCCCGGCTAATACTGGCTCCTCAACCCTGGTGCGGACCAAAACTCCCGAATGAAATTGCACATTCGTCCCCAATCCGCTCCAACCAAATCGATGCTCAACCTGGCCGAACTCTACTACCGCGGGCCAACCGGCACTCGCTCGGGGCTTAGAAGACCGCCGGAGTCTTAACGGTCTCAAGGTGGAAATCGTCGTCCACTTTTCGGCGAAGGTGTCTAGCGACTTTGTCCAATGCCAGTGATAGACAGTGCCCCCACGCAGCACCACCCCTATCGCAGCCGCTACCGCCACTTGGCCCGAGAGCCTCACCAGTCGGGACATCCATTGCGAATGATCCTCCATGGGTTTGTCCAAAGTCCACCTCCCGCTCCCAGAAGGTATGCCCCAAAGTACTCGGCCATGACCTCTCTATGGAAAACGATCGATGCCCAATAAAGTTTTAGACCGTAGCAGGAGTTTGACCGCGGATGGCGAACCTTAAGATTGGCTGAAGACTTAATTGCCCAAGGAGGATGTTTATGAAAGAACGTTGGCGTACCCTATTAGCCGTAGCCGCAGTGGCTGGCGGTCTATTGTTTGTGGCCGCTCCGGCAATGACTTTTGCTCACAGCGCACCGGCGGCCAAAATTTCTGCCGCTAAGACCAAGTCTTCCGCTACCAAGGCGAAGACCACCGCCAAAGTCAAAGCGAAGGCGAAGACCACCACCAAAGCGAAAAAAGTGGCCAAGAAAGTGAAGGCCAAGTCGAAGAAGGTCAAAGTGACCAAAAAGGCCAAAACCACAAAGGCTAAAAAATCCAGCAAAAAAGCAGCAAAGAAGAAGTAGGAACCCGACTCACCAATAACCCCAGGCGAATCCTTGCCGATTCGCCTGGGGTTATTGCTTACGGGATTCTTGTTTCGACCGTTTTTTAGCTTTAGGACGCGTTTCCAAGCGGCTTAAACGACGTTCAATCCGTGACAACTGTGCAAACAGTGCAACCAGCACCGCACCGTCTACGGCAAGCAAAATCACAATCCACGATCGCACCGACTATCCACCTTCAATCCATCCGCATTCGGCTCCGGTAGCGACTTCGTTCCGGACGAATCCTAAAGATGGCGTAACCCAGGTTCACCAGCCACTCTAACTGTCGCCTTAAAGCGAGCACAATCAACCCTGAAATCACCCCAATGGTCGCTCCCGCTAAGACATCGGTAGGCCAGTGCAGACCAACAAAGACGCGGGCAACGGCAATCGTGGCAGCAAAGATGAGTCCAAAAATTCCTTCCCGCTTTTTACTCGCATAAAACAAGCCGACGGCAAACGCGAAGCTTCCAGCCGCATGGTCGCTCGGAAACGACGTGTCAGGTTTGTGCTGCAACAACTGATGGACCAGGAGCGGTTCATACACGAACGGACGCGGACGATAATAGAAGTGCCCAATAATCACGTTAATCACTAACGCCAAAACGCCCGCCACCACCGCATAGACCACCGCCTTGCGGGTTTGGCTTTGGACCCGCGGCGGCCAAAACCATAGCACAACAAACACCACCAACCAAATTTCAGGCGCAAACTTGGCCAAGACTTTGCCAAGATCATTCAACACCGGGCTAATCTGGGTCCATCCGTTCACAATATGAAACCAGTGCTTATCGAACGCGGTGATACCAATCGTTTGACGATGCACCTAGGCTCCTCCATAGATTCCAGATTAAGACGCGTTTTCCTTCGAGTATACACTGGTCGATGGCGAACTGGCCGCAGAGATCGGCTGTTGGCGACGCATATAAACGTTAATAATCATCCCGATCCCTGCCGAGTCCGCCAAAAACGCTGAACCCCCGTAACTGAAAAAGGGCAAAGGCACCCCGGCTACCGGCATGATTCCGGTGGCCATGCCCGCGCTTTCAAGCACATGGAAGGCCAACAAGGAGGCAAACCCCGACGCCAGCAACAATCCAAAACGATCCCGAGCTTTGACGGCAATATACATCGTCCGCCCAATCAATAAGAGATAGACAAAGAGTACCGCAATACTCCCGACAAACCCCAGCTCTTCCCCGACCAACGCGTAGATAAAGTCCGTATAGGACTCGGGCAAATAACTAAGCTGGGTCGAATGCGACAAGGATAGCCCACTTCCAAATAGGCCTCCGCTACCCACGGCAATCCGTGACTGAATCACGTTGTATCCCGCCCCGGTGGGATCGGCACCAGGATGTAAAAAGATTAAAAGGCGCTGCAACTGATACTGATGCATGGGCAGCGGAATCAGATGGGGATAGGTCAGATGCAAATAAATCCAACCTATCACTAAAGCCAAACCTCCGCCGAAAATCAACAAAAGTCGCCAAATGGGAACACCAGCCATCAGCAACATCCCGAACGTAATGGCAACAAACACTAGGGTCGTACCCAGGTCCGGCTGTTTGAGAATCAAAGCCATCGGCAAGGCGACTTGCAAAAACGGTGTGACTAAGTCCCGCCAGTGCGTCATCGACACTTTGCTGTCAAGCAAAGTCGCCAAGGCCACAATAATAGCAATTTTGGCAAATTCCGAGGGCTGCAACTGAAACGGGCCGACCTGAATCCACCGCTGCCCGCCTAATGCCGTATGCCCTTTGACCACCACATACAGCAAAAGAGCAACCGATCCCCAATAGACGAAGGGAGCAAAACGCTTGAATCGTTCATACGGAACCGCGGCGACCACGAACACCGTGATTAGTCCGAGGCCAATCCACACCAGTTGACGCTCCACATAATAGCCCGGACTCGGACTGTAGGGGGCCGAGCCCGAGGCAATGATAGGAATAGACAGCCCCGCAATCAACAACATAATGACTAGGCTGACGTAGTCAAAATGGCGCCAAACACTTCGTGTGCTCATCACGTACCAGCCCCTCCGAGTCTACCTACTCTACTGAGTATAACGGCAAATTTCACCGCAAGCGACTCGAAAGATCTTGCGCCCCTGCAAAGATCTACCATGAGTTACCCTCTGCGGCGCTTAATCGGGATGTTGGCCACCAGTGCCATCGACTCCTCATGCCGAGAAAAGTCCACCTGAAATCCCTCTTGGTCAATATCCAAGTATTTCGAGATCACAGTCAGCAAATCATTTTTCAGATCTTCAAGCGCTTGCGGCGACAGACTGCCACGATCATGCATCAGCACTAGGCGCAGCCTTTCTTTAGCCACGTCTTTGCTCGCATCCTCTCGCCCGAACACTCGTGCGAACAAATCAAACATGGCGTGCCCTCCCCGGCTCACCCTTTCAACCCCATCATACGACGAATTCGACCAAAGAGTGAAGACTCCTCCTCTAATTTGGGAAACGGGACCTCTTCTCCGCGAAGCCTGCGCGTAATTTGTCGATAGGCCTCACCTGCTCGCGAGTTCGGGTTCATCACCGCCGGCTCGCCCCGGTTGGTAGAAATCACGATGGCTTCGTCCTCGGGGACGACCCCGATCAATTCAATCGCCAAGATTTCAATCATATCATCGATATCCATCATGTCGCCACGCTTGACCATTGCCGGCCGAATCCGATTGATAATGAGATACGGTTTATGCTTTTCGTACGCTTCTAAGAGTCCAATGATGCGGTCCGCATCGCGCACGGAAGAGACTTCGGGAGTAGCCACGACTAAAGCCTTGTCTGCTCCGGCCACCGCGTTCTTAAAGCCCTGTTCAATCCCGGCCGGTGAATCGATGAGGACATAATCAAACTCTTCCTTCATCGTCTCGACCAAATCCTTCATCTGCTCTGGACTCACTGCGGTCTTGTCCCGCGTTTGCGCCGCTGGCAGCAACTGCAAGTTTTCGAAGCGCTTGTCTTTAATCAGGGCGTGGCGCAGCTTGGCAAACCCCTCCACCACATCGACCAAATCATAAACAATACGATTTTCGAGACCCATTACCACATCCAAATTCCTTAAACCGATATCTGCGTCAATCAGAGCCACTTTGCTTCCCGCTTGTGCCAATCCAGCTCCAATATTGGCGGTCGTCGTCGTTTTTCCCACGCCACCCTTGCCCGACGTGATGACGATCGCTTCTCCCATGCTCTCTGCTCCTCCTTACGATCGAGGTCCCAGTTGGCTTGTCTGCCACTGGTCGATAACCAAATGCCCTTCACGCACTTCAGCAAATTCCGGCACCTCGGGCAGTTGCTCATCCACATCATCGGGTGCCCTCGCTATCAAATGCGCAATACGCAATTGCGTGGGATTTAATCGGAATGCACTAACCATCGATCGAACATTGCCATACGCACCGGCATGAGCTACCCCTCGAAGCCATCCCATCACCACGATGTCGCCAGCGGCGGTAATTTCCGCCCCTGGATTGACGTCACCGACGACGACCACATTACCGTGAAAATGCACACGCTGGCCTGAACGGAGCGTCCGACGGATCATGAGCGTCGGATTCTTTAAAGCTTCATACTCCCAGTCATCCCCCACCACCTGAGTGTTGTGAGAACTTGGCTCGGATTCCATCTCAGTTCCCGAATGCCCCAGGCTGGAACCTTGCGGCAATCCGTCCGATGCTAATTTCGCGGTGCGTCGACCCATCACGCATCTCCTTCGCACGATGTCAGCATCTTACAGATTCTCCCTCCGCCGACGAACTCCTGCCGAATCCGCACGCCGAGGAGCAAGTTTTCGCGAGCAAATTCTTCCACCCTTCGACCCCATCCGACCCTCACACGTCATCGACCTCCTCGACGGCTTCTTGACGATTCCGGGCGAAGACCTAAAATGGCCCCCACTGCCGGAGTAAACAGCAGGCTAAACAACACCAAATAGGGCAAGGGAGCACTCACCATCTGCCAAGCCACGGGGTACCCGATGACGTGGAGCAACAGCCACTGCGCCGGGCCCATCACCAGTTGACTTAACGCCCCCACCACCCCGGGCAGAACAATCTGGTCGTGGCGCCACCGAGGCTGGTAGCTGGCAATGACATAACCCAAGACGCCGAAGGTCAAGGTATTCAATCCGATCAAACGACCGCCCAGCAAATCGGTCAGTGCCCCTCCGACTAGACCCAAAGCCAGCCCGCCGCGAGGCGTCTCATACAACGCCAAGACCACCACGAGAGACAGCATGATACTGGGAACATAGCCGACAGGGAATACCTCGGGCAACAACGCGGTCTGTACCATCAGTCCCAAAGCAAACAAGACCACCCAATAGATCGGTCGCTGCCATGCCGCCATTAACGCGTCCCTCCCCCAAAGATAGGCGGAAGTCCCGTCTGACTGGGATGATGAATCACGATAATTACCCGATCGAGACTGTTAAAGTCCACCGACGGAACCACCGTCGCGGTTTCGGTCAGCCCGTATTGGGTCTTAACCACCTTGACTACTTGCCCCACCAAGAGGCCTTTCGGATAATATTGGCTGTATCCAGACGTCACTACCGCATCTCCAGGCTCGACATCAGGACGATGGGCAAACAATTGGAACGTCAGATCCCCGGTTACGGGATTGTTCCCACTTAACACCCCAGCCGCCTGCGATCGAGCATCGACCGCACCCACTCCGGACTTGGGATCCAAAATCAACATGACAGTGGCCGTCGAGGGCGATACCCCGACCACCCGGCCAACCACCCCTTGCGCCACAATCACCGACTGTCCCGGCTCCACACCGGCACTGCTGCCTTGGTCCACCACGACGGTATCAAACCACGTGCTCGGACTGCGGGAAATGACACTGGCTGACACTAAAGTCCACCCACCCAAGGCCTGCTTTAACCCAAGAAGGCTTCGCAATTGGCCGTTGTCATCCAACACCTCCGTCAATTCCAGTTTCATCGCATTATACTGGAGGAGTTGGCTCTTAAGGGCTTTATTCTCTTTCTCCAACGTATATAATTGACCCACGCTAGTGACCACCGTTCCCACCTTGGCACCGATCCACGACAGACTGAACGAAATCGGAGAAACAGCACTAGCCAGCCAGTTGCTTACCCGCACCACGCGCACCCGAGGCGCTGCCGTCAAGCTCATGCTGGTCACCACCAACGCAATAATCACCGCTGCCAGCAAAAGCCGACGAAGCCGCTGCCCCCAATCGCTCAAACCGAAACCTCCCTACTGCCTGCTGAGACGGCCGCTAGTTTCAAAACTAACGCCGATTCCTGCGCCGAAGGGCTTCTAAATGAGGCCCATCCTCTAACACGATGCCATTGCCCCGGACCACAGTGAGTAGCGGTTCGTCCGCCTGATGCACCGGCATACCCGTCTCTGAACTCACTAATCGGTCGAAATTCCTCAGCAAGGAACCCCCACCGGTCATGACGATCCCGCGGTCCATAATGTCAGCCGCCAATTCTGGTGGAGATTTTTCCAACGTAGCCTTAATGGTTTCCACGATCGCATTGACCGTCTCCGACAAGGCGCGTTGGATCTCGGTCGCATTCACCTTTAACGTTTTTGGCAACCCGGTCACCAAATCGCGGCCGCGAACATCCATGCTCTCCTCGTGATCAGGAGGATAAGCAGAGCCGATGGTAATTTTGATGCCTTCCGCCGTACGCTCGCCAATCATCATATTATAGGTGCGCTTGATGTGATTTACGATCGCTTCGTCCATCTCATCGCCGGCCACCCGAACGGACTTGGCGGTCACGATGCCATCCAGGGAAATAATCGCTACCTCGCAGGTGCCGCCACCAATGTCCACAATCATGTTGCCGGTCGGTTCATTCACCGGCAGACCCGCGCCAATCGCCGCCGCCATGGGCTCTTCGATCACCAACGCCTCACGCGCGCCCGCCTGCACGGCAGCATCCTTCACCGCGCGTTCTTCTACCCCGGTAACGCCCGACGGCACCGCAATCAAGACTAACGGGTGCAAAAACCGACGACTTGCCGCCGCCTTTTGAATAAAGTATTTGAGCATCGCCTGGGTAATGTCAAAATCCGCAATTACGCCATCTTTGAGCGGACGCACGGCTCGAATATTTCCCGGTGTGCGCCCGACCATTTGCTTGGCCTCCTGCCCGACCGCGATGATCTCTCCGCTCATCTGATCGACCGCCACCACCGAAGGTTCTTGGAGAACAATCCCTTTGCCTTTGACAAACACCACGGTATTGGCAGTGCCCAAATCGATGCCCATATCGCGTGTCAATGATCCAAAAAACGTCCGCATGCTGTTAAAATCCTCCTAACTAAACTCGGCAATCTGCTGTTGGTGGATGCTCACATGGTGTCGCTGCCCCAAAATCACATGGTCTAAGACGGGAATGCCCAAGAGGTCGCCCGCCGCCTCCAGCCTGTCAGTTAACCCCCGGTCGGCCACACTCGGTGTCGGCTCGCCGCTAGGGTGATTGTGGACCACAATAATTGCCGAGGCCGAGCGAGCTACCGCTCTGCGAAAGATCTCTCGCGGGTACACCTCAACACTGTCGAGGCCTCCTTGAAACACCGTTTCGACGGCCAAAGCACGATGCTTGGTATTCAGAAATATCACCCGAAACTCTTCTTGATTCAAAGACCTCATATCATCGACCAGGTTCACCACATCCATAGGTCCGGAGATCACCTCTAAGGACCGTTGCCGATTCATCCGCCGCCCTACTTCAATGGCTGCGAGCACGGTCGCCGTTTTCGCCGGGCCCATTCCGCGATAGCGATTCAACTCTGGGGCCGTCAAGCTCCCCAGCCGCACCCATCCCTCCGCTAACAAACTCCGAGCTAAACTCAGGGCTGAAGACCCTCCCGCTCCGGTCCTCAGCAGGATTGCCAAAACCTCGGCATCGGCCAATGCAGCCACTCCATGGGTTAAGAGCCTCTCCCTCGGCCGCTCATCGGCAGGCAGCTCCTTTAAGCGTTCAGACATGACTCCCCGCTCCTTCGAGGCGCCTAGCAAACCGATGAAACAGAGACCGCACCGAACCCGTAGCCAACCCAATCACCGTTTCCAGGTTGCCTTCGAAGGTTTTTACCCAGGGTCCCGCTCCACCTTGAATCGCGTAAGCCCCGGCTTTATCCATGGGCTCGCCGGTGTCGACGTAGCCCGCGATTTCCACTCCGGTCAACCTCCGAAAAGTGACGGTAGCCACCTCGACAGCAATAAATCCGATCCCCGAACGATGCCGATAGACAGCCATCCCGGTATACACTTGATGGCTTTTTCCTGAAAGCTGCGCTAACATTGCTGCCGCATCTTCCGGATCGCCGGGCTTGCCGAGAATTTTTTGGCCTAACGCCACCACCGTGTCTGCCCCCAGCACCACCGCCTCGGGATGACTTAACGCACTGGTAATCGCCTTAGTGGCCGCTAATCTTCGCACCAAGCGCTCAGGCCCTTCGCCGATTCGCGGCGTTTCATCAATCTCCGCGGGATAGACCAGGGCGTCGACTCCCATAGACTGCAGCAGAGCGATCCGCCGGGGTGAAGCACTAGCTAACACCACTGAAAAAGGATACTGCACATCTTCCCCTCCACGGGATGGTCTATTCCAAGCATGCGGCTAAAGCTGGTCGCTGACCGCCGATTATGCCAACAATCAAACTGTCGGGTTCGAACCTAAAACGGCCCGTTTTCGACATTTAATCCTCTATTGGCGCATCAAGACACCACCATCGAATAGCAACCGACGAACTCACGCATGAATAGCATACCTTGTCTCTAAGGCTCGAGCAATCGCTCCGACATGGAAGATATGACCACTTCATGGAATAATTTTTGCTTGTCGCAACTCGGCCAGAAACGATAGACTCCCGGTCACCAACAACGCCTGTCGGCTCGCATCCTCTTCGGTGGACGACCAAGCCCGGGCAAACGCTTGAGCTTGGTCGTCCACGACCCTATAGGAAAATCCCTTCAAGCTATCGGTCAAAGTCGCGGGGTCTAGTCCTCTCGGACCTCGGACCTGAGTCAGGGTCATCGAATCCATCAACGGGGCCAGAATCCGAACCATTCTCGCCGCCGGCTTATCTTTTAGCGCCGCAAACAATAAGTGCCAGCGGTACTG
This sequence comes from Bacillota bacterium, assembly GCA_023475835.1. Classification (GTDB taxonomy): domain Bacteria; phylum Bacillota; class Sulfobacillia; order Sulfobacillales; family Sulfobacillaceae; genus JAMCVM01. The sequence continues at coordinate 18,906 of JAMCVM010000089.1, forward strand.
AGACCAGGGATGAGTCGCGAGCGTCTCTGCCAGCTTTTGGACCGCTTCGAGATTGTGAGCCCCATCAATGACGAAGAGTGGAGACTGCGAGATGACTTGAAACCTTCCCGGCCAGCGGGTCTGAGCGATCTCTTCACCGGCCCTGGCGAGGTCCGAGATCCAACCGAGTCGGGCTAATTGGCGCACGGCAGTCCAAGCCGTAGCCAAGTTTTCCGCCTGATAATTCCCCAAGAGTCCGGTGCGCACGACGAAGCCGTCTTCATCTTGGTAACGCACCCCTGACCCGTCGATCTGAGCCACTCCCAGCGGCCGGCTGACGGGGATAGCCAACCCAGCCGCCCGCTCGAGAACTATCCGCTCGGCCTCTGGATAGGTCTGAACCGCCAACACCAAGTGCGAACCGGCTTTCAGAATCCCCGCCTTCTCGCCGGCAATCTGGCGGATGTCTTGCCCTAAATACTCCATGTGATCGTAGTGAATCGGGGTAATCACCGTGAGCAACGGAGTCGGCACCACGTTGGTCGCATCCAGTCGGCCGCCAAGCCCCACTTCGACTACGGCGATATCCGCTTGCCAACGCTCGAAAGCCAGAAATGAGACCGCAATCATTGCCTCAAAAAATGTCGGCACTTCGTCCATGCCTGAAGCCGCTTGGTCTACGGCGTCAATCAGGACTCGTAGCTCCGAGTCCGAGATGGCAGCTCCGTTGAGCAACACGCGTTCGTTGAGATGGCCCAAATCGGGGGAAACCGTCATCCCCACGCGATGACCATTGCCCGCTAGGGCTTGGCCGATCATGGCCGCTGTCGAACCTTTGCCATTGGTTCCGGCCACATGCACTACCGGGATTTTCCGTTGAGGATCGCCCATTCGCGCCAGCAGTTGGGCGATTCGCTTCAACCCGGGACGAATCGTAGGATCGAAGTGCGCTTCCCAGTTAATCATCGCAGATCGTCAAGCCGCTCCGCCAAACGGCGCAGTCGAGCTTGAAGTTCATTCACCCGCATCCGCGAAGACTCGACGACATCCGCCGGGGCACGCTCCACAAAGTTTGGGTCTTGTAAGCGAGTTTGAACCCGTCCTAATTCCTGTCGGGTCCCGGCCAACGACTTTTCTAAGCGTTCGCGCTCCCGGTCGAGATCGACCACACCCTGCAAGGGCAGAAAGACCAAACCCCCTTCCGTCACGCCCGCTATCGCTCGCCCCGGTCGTTCTTTTTGCCCGCGAAGGTTGAGGGTCAACGTCTCAATTTTAGCCAACACTCGCAGTTCGGAGGTCATCTCCCCCCAGGCAGCCAGGGTTTTCGCATCGTCCGCCAGCACTTCCAGCTGAATGCTCTGAGCTGGCGGCAAATTGACTTCGGCTCTCAGGTTTCGAATCGTGCGGGTCAAAGTGATGAGACGCTCCACCGTCCATTCTCCCGGTCCCGGTGTTATCGGTTCCGAAGTAGGCCATGGCGCGATCATGATGCTTGGACCGGGGTCGGGCAAGGCCTGCCACAATTCTTCGGTCACAAACGGCATAAAGGGATGCAAAAGCTGCAAAGCCCTTTTAATCACACGGACCAACGTACGTTGTACTGGCCCGCGATCCAAAGCTTGTTCAGAGCGCAAGCGCACTTTGGCCAATTCAATGTACCAGTCGCATAATTCATCCCAAAAGAAGTCATAGATGGCGCGCCCGGCCTCACCGAATTCGTATTGATCGATGAAATCCGACACTGTCTCAACTGCCCGGTTGAGACGAGCGCTAATCCACTGGTCTGCGGGATGCTCAGGAACGGAATCGGTCTCGGGGACAAAGTCTTCGTCTAGATTCATCAGCACAAACCGAACGGCATTGTACACCTTATTGGCAAAGTGCATGGCCGCTTCCACTTTCTCTTCCGAAAAGCGGATGTCGTTGCCTGGGGCACTGCCCAAAACTAACGCCATTCTGAGCGCATCCGCGCCATAGCGTTGAATCATGTCCTCCGGGTTCACGCCATTGCCCAAAGACTTGGACATTTTGCGACCTTGGCTGTCTCTAACCAAGCCATTAATCAGCACGGTGTGAAAAGGCGCCTGCCCGGTAAAATGAATGCCTTGCATCATCATCCGGGAAACCCAAAATGGAATAATATCCCAGCCCGTGCACAACACAGAGGTCGGATAGTAGCGTTCCAAGTCTTCCGTGGCCTCCGGCCAACCCATCGTAGAAAACGGCCACAATGCTGACGAAAACCAGGTGTCGAGCACATCAGGATCCTGAGTCATCTCGCCGCCGCACTCCGAACAAGACTCCGGCACCGTAGCCGATACGACCGTTTGGCCGCACGGGCAATAATAGGCCGGGATCGGATGGCCCCACCAAATTTGCCGGGAAATACACCAGTCGTGAATATTTTCCAACCAGTGGCGATAAATTTTTTCATAACGTGCGGGCGTGAAATGGACGACTCCGCGATCGACCGCGGCCATGGCCGGTGCGGCCAAGGGTTTCATGCGAACAAACCATTGCCTGGATACCAAGGGCTCGATGACCGCGTCGCACTTTTCACAGTGGCCCACCGCATGCACGATAGGCTCTTGCCGCTCTATCGCTCCGGTCGCCATCAAATCCTCGATCACCCGCTGACGCGCCACCAGCCGATCAAGCCCTCGATACGCACCGGCGGCCGCAGTCATCGTGCCGTCTTCGGCTATCACTTGGATGGACTCCAACTGATGGCGTCGGCCGATGCCAAAGTCGTTGGGATCATGGGCCGGTGTCACCTTCACCGCTCCGGTGCCAAACTCTGGTGCCACCACAGTATCGGTAATAATCGGAATGTCCCTCATGGTTAAGGGAAGGCGCACCGTCCGACCCACCCACTGGCGATAGCGGGAATCCTCAGGATGTACCGCCACTGCGCTGTCGCCGAGCATGGTTTCGGGCCGCGTGGTCGCGACGGTAATGAATCCGCTGCCATCGCTGAAAGGATAACGAATATAGGTGAGTTGTCCTGCTTGTTCCTGATGCTCCACTTCGATATCCGATAAGGCGGTGCGACAGGATACACACCAATTAATCATATAAATGCCTCGATAGATCAGTCCCTGATCATAGAGCTCAACAAAAGCTTCCGTCACCGCCTGGGACAATTGAGGGTCCAGGGTAAACCGCAGTCGCGTCCAATCCACTGAGTTGCCAAGACGGGCCAACTGCCGCAAGATTTCGCCGCCGTATTGGTCTTTCCAGGTCCAGATTGCCTCCACAAAAGCCTTTCGGCCGACGCTGAATCGATCCTCTCCTTGCGCACGCAACATTTCCTCCACTTTGATCTGGGTCGAGATGCCAGCATGGTCGCTACCCGGCAGCCACAGCGTATTATCGCCACGCATCCGGTGGTAGCGAACTAGAATATCTTGCCAGGTATGATTTAAGGCGTGGCCGACATGAAGCACGCCGGTCACATTGGGAGGAGGCAGCACTACGCTGAACGTAGGCCGATCCGGCTGGTAAGTCGGGGTAAACAGGTCTTTGGCCCGCCAATAGGCGTCCCATTTGGGTTCTACTTGGGCGGGCTGATAACGCGGTTCCAATGCCATATTGACTCTCCTTCACTGGGTGGTTTTGCTCGGCCGCCAAAAAACTAGATTCTTGCCTGAGCTCCTCGGTGTTTTCCGGTTCACCGACCGATTCGGAATGCAGTATCCGCAAACGGCAAAACGACTTGTTTGCCATAAGGGCGAAACAAGTCGTTTTCGCGGTACCACCTTAATTTCCGAGAGAAATCTCTCCCGGCTTGCCAGGCGATAACGGGCCCCACCGTTTGAACTCACATTCAAACGCCTCCAGGTTCACCCGCCCTCACGCTGGCACCGGCTTTCACCAGACCCGGCTCGCTATTTCCACACGATCGAAGGCTTCATCCCAATCATCGGCGATAGGCTCTATATGTGTGTCGTAATGCTTAGCCTTCTACGACGGCCAAAACGTCATCAACGGCCAAAATCAAATGGTCTTCGTTGTCAATCTTGATTTCCGTTCCAGAAAACTTGGCAAACAAAACCTTTTGCCCAGCCTTAACCTTCACTTCTTCACCATCACCCACCGCAACGACCAACCCGGTCTGGGGCCGATCCTTTGCCGTGTCGGGGATAAAAATCCCCCCTTGAGTCTTTTCTTGTTCCTGAACTAGTTTTACCAATACACGATCACCTAACGGTTGCACCTGCATTCCGTATCCTCCTCGAGTCAAACAATTCAAGAGTAGCCCATAATTGGGAGCATCACTCATTATAACCTGTCTACAGGGTCTGTCAATCGGGTTTCAGATTCTCGTCGCTTCTGTTCGATCTCCGGTCGTTGACCTTCGGGCAGCCGAACCCGTTTATCATACCAAATTAGGGGAGTCAGTAGGTGCTTGGCGCTAAAGACTCGGATCCGCCTTTGCTGGTGTTAGCCTGGCTAACCATGCGTATTGGCAGTGTAGCTGGCAGAGCCGCCTAGTCAGCAAAAGCCGAACCTCGCTCCCGCAATTTGAGGGGAACGGCTCATCGGCTGGGTTCATCCGCCAGACCCTCCCCGGATCTGTCTCAGTCCGAACGCCTCTGTTTTTCGTCCACGCGGTTGGTAGTCCGGAGCACTTTCTGTTAGAGATGCTTCGCATCCACGCCATGGCCCCATCAAGTCCCCTGCTCATATCGGTCCCGGTCTACCATGGCAGTCTACGGGCACGATAGGCTCCGGCTTTATGTCATTCCAAGTCTTAGCTTCCCAACCCCTATGCCCCATTTCGCCCTTCTCTCTGCGGTCAGCCAGTCAGCGGCTAATCGGCCATTCAGTTCCAACCATACCACCGCAAGCATTCCTCGCTTTCCACGACCGGCTCCTGGCCGCTGGATGGTCAGTCGGCCAGGCTCATTACCCCGGCTCGACACCTGAGGAGACTCAGGACGGCATTCACCGTTCTGATGGACTTATCCCAGTCACATTCTCGCTATGCGAATGATGATTCTGTCGCCACCTTCCCGGTGCATCGCGTCACGGCACCCCAGGTCTCGCCGGATAACCACGGTGGTCCACTGGTGCAAGGCATTCGCCCGGATAGTCGCAGTCCAGACATGCCGCCGGTCCAGACGGCGTCGCGTTTTCTGCATGTTCTTCGACCAGAGAATAGGCATGCCTTTGGGGATCGGCTGGCTTGGCTCCAGCCCGGCTCGGACTTTAGCGGCTTCCATCGGGTGACTGAACTTGTCACCATGAGAGTCTAGTCTCGTCCCGATGGCATATCCATGATAACGAACACACCCGAATTTTGAAGAAAGGGGTTAGCAACTTTGACCCTAAAAGCCACGAGCCTTCGCATCTTAGCCAGTGTGCTGCTCGGTCTAGGTCTCAGTGCCTGCGGTGCCCAATCCAACACCCACGAAAGAGCCACCACGATCACCGTAAATATCGGCCGTACGGGTCCGTTGGCTCAAATCCCCTTAGACCTCGCCCAATCGCTGGGTCTTTTTCATCAACAAGGCATCCAAGTCCTGATTAGCCAACACCCGCCATCTGATATTGTCATTGGCCCAGCCGGCCGTCGCTGGCCTATCTACGGGGTGATCGGCCAAGGCATCAATGGCTTGGTGGTGTCTCCTGAACCCGATCCCGGCTTTCGCCTGGCCGGACTCGAACAAGTGCCCATCGCCTATCCCCAAAGCCAGCCCAGTTTGGCCTGGGCATTTCGCGGATTGATGCGTACTCATGCCGTCAGGGATACCCTGTTGGAACCTCTGGGTACCGAGGCGATAATCCGGCTGTGGCAGGCACATCACCTCGCTTATGTGCTAGTCGACGCTGCTCTATGGCAGCGCCTCCATCGCACCGATCCATCAGCGACTCTCTTAGCGGTGCTGTCAGCCTCCATGGGGCCGATGCCAACCGTCACAGTGAGCGGACAGAACCGGAGTTTGCCTCAGTTTCTAGCGGCCCTTAATCTCAGCCTGTGGTACCTAACCACCCACCGCCCCAAAAATATCCTGCCACTGCTGCCACGTCGTTTGCGCACCCCTCAAACTCGGTTGTTCATTCAATTGGCCGAACGTTATCAGTGGTATGCTGCCAGCACCGTCCCGACGCGTCAAGATTACCAGCGCGGCGTCCTGTTTTGGCGCACGCTGGGTGTAAAATGGCCCGATTACTATCGTGCGGTGGACACCAGGCCCTCATTGGTTGCCCTGTCGCTGACACCCTGACTCGATGAGACAAGGTTCAGCCGCATCAAGACCAGATTCTGTCGTCCTTGCAAACGGCCAGTCGCCGACAATCTTCCCACTTTGCGAAATCCTACCTTGCGGTAGGAATGAATGGCGCGCACATTTTTTTCTGACACTCTCAGATATAAAGACTTAAGGCCTAACTGTTCGGAAGCTACGTTCGCCATCTCGGTCAAAGCTTCCGTGCCAAACCCCCGATTCCAGTAGGTTTTGTCGCCAATGGCGATGCGCAACTCTGCTTCTCGCGCCCTCCAGGACACGTTTTCTAATTCGATATCTCCAATTAAACGGCCTTCGTTATCCACAATCGCCACCGCCAATCGCGAACGATCTCGTTCGACAGCGGTCCACCACCCTGTCATTTCCTCGTCCGCGTCAAACTTACGTCCGGTCAGTTGTTGCAATTCGGGGTCGCTGTCCCACTCCCTCAATATGTCCAAATCGTCTTGCCTAAGCGACCGAATTCGTTTCTCGTCCCCGGTCAAAGTAATGATCATTATGGTTTCACCTCACCAGTTGTCCGCGTACCGCTCGCCTGATTTCGACATCAAAGCGGCCAATTCCTGTCGATGAACCAGGGTAGGTATTGGAAACAATGGGATCGTCGCCAACCGATTGTAGCGATCTTTCCTCTATTTTAGGGTCTCCGAGAAATTTGGTGTCTCAATGTCCTTATTCAGTTGGAAAGCTAGCAGGAATTTTGCCCTAGGCTCCGAATAGATCCGATCGATTGCCAATATGCACTGGGAGGCTCACGATGGCGAATAAACTTGGAAGTATTACCGCAGCGGGAATTTTGTCGCTCTCGCTTATGGGCTATGGTGCGCTGGCCAGTGCTCATGTAGTGCCCACCGCGGTCACTCCGTCGGGCACACTGGTAGAGGCCATTTCCCAAAACCCGGATAATTTAACTCCTGGCATGGGCTCATTGGCCGCCGATGACGGGCCCTCGAGTCTGATGAATGTCTCTCTGGTACGGTTGACCACTGCTGACCAGTTTGTCGGCGAATTAGCGACCAATTGGACGATCGCCGACCACGGGCTGAAATACACCTTTAATTTGAATCCTGCCGCCAAGTGGTCGGATGGCCAACCGCTCACATCGGCTGATGTGGTGTATTCTTGGCACTATTACACCAATCCTAAAATCCAACTTACCTACGTCACCGGATGGAGCGATGTGGCGAGTGTAGTGGCTAACGGCCCGCATCAAGTGATCTTCACCCTGTCTCACGCCTATGCGCCCTTCATGTCAAGCGTAGCGTTAGCGAGTATCGTTCCCGAACACGTATTCTCAAAATGGACGGTATCTCAGTTAAACCACGGCTATTACGATGCGCACTCGGTAGTCGCTGGGCCTTATGTTCTGCAGTCATGGGTCCCCGACCAGCAACTCACCTATGTTCCCAATCCCAATTGGTGGGGGCCGCCAGTGCATATTAAGAAAATCGTCTTCAGCGTCATTCCCAATCAGGACACGCAGTTCAACGACTTGTTAGCGGGCGACCTGACCATGGCTTCCGTGCCGCCCCAAGATCTGTCGCAGATGAGCCAACTCAAAGGCAAAGATCGGGTCATCGAGCCGCTTTCCGCCACCTACGACCAGATTACGCCAATTGAGGTCGGTTTCTTAAAGGACGTGCGGGTACGGCAAGCGCTCAATTTGGCTACCCCGAAGCAGCAAATTGTTAAGTACATCATGAAGGGTCAGGCTGAGGTGGCTTTTGGAGACCAGGTGCCTGGAGGCTACTGGTACGATCCCCACTTGCATGCACCGTCGTTCAATCTCACCCAAGCCGCTAAAATACTGAAAGAAGATGGGTTTACCAAGGGTAAGGGAGGCTGGCTGTACAAAGACGGCAAGGAGTTGGCCGTGCCCATTTGGGCCCTTTCCAACGATCCTACGGATGACAATATTGAGCAGGTGGTGTCTGCAGAATGGGAGAAGATTGGGGTCTATGCTCCGGTTCACACCGCGGGCGCTGCCCTCTTGTTTGGTGCCAAGGGTCCGCAGTTCAACGGCAAAATGGAAGCCTTGATCTTCTCTTGGGGTCAAGGCGTCTTTCCGGACGATACTATCGACTTCAACTCGGCGTACGCCGTGACCTCGCCGACGTCTCCAGGGGAGAATGTCGAGCGCTACGACAATCCTTTGATGAACAAGCTGACCGTCGAAGGCACGACCTTTACATCTAACCTGAAACGCCGCCAAGTCTATTGGGACATCCAAAAGTTGGAAATCCAAACCGTCCCCATCATTTTTCTCTTCTGGGACAAATCTGATTTTGCGTATTCGGTGCACCTCAAAGGCTATGACCAAACCACGTTTGCTACCAATCCGGTCTGGGATTGGTCCCTCCAATAAATCGCGGTCGGATTCGGGAGAACCTGTTCCCCCGAATCCGATTGACTGTCCTAAAATTAGGAGGTCTCATGTCTCGATATATTCTGCAACGCGTGCTTGAGGCCTTGCCGTTGCTGTTGTTGATTACGATCGTGACCTACTTTTTGATGAATTTGGCCCCTGGAGGGCCGCTGGCCGTCTATTTGCATAATCCTAAAGTCACGCCAGCCACGTTGCACCGGCTCTCGATCCAACTGGGGCTTAATCAACCCTGGTATGCGCGCTACTTTTCTTGGCTGTGGGCGCTTTTGCACGGAAACTGGGGTTATAGTTACTTTTCCGGACAATCGGTCATCTCGCTGATTGGTCAGCGTCTACCCAACACTCTGATTTTGATGGGCTCTTCCTTTTTGATTGCGCTGGTCATTGGCATCCCTCTTGGGGTATATGTCGCCACCCATCAATACTCTTTTCAAGATCACGCCTTTTCCTTTCTGTCATTCTTTGCTTGGGCCATGCCCAGCTTCTTTTTTGGCCTGCTTTTACAAACCCTGTTTGCGGTCAAGTTGGGCTGGTTCCCGGTATCTGGAATGTACTCGGTGTACGCGCCCCCTAGCCTGATTGAGTTGTTATGGCATTTGGTCCTGCCCGCGACGGTCTTAGGCTTAGGGAGTCTGGCAGGATGGAGCCGATATATGCGCAGCGGCATTTTGGAGGTCATTCGCCAAGATTATGTCAGAACCGCGCGCGCTAAAGGGTTAAACGAACGCACGGTAATTTGGAAACACGCGTTCAAAAACGCGTTGTTACCCATCGTCACGATTTTGGGCTTGGATCTTCCTGGATTTTTTGGCGGAGCCGTGATTACCGAAGAAATTTTCGCCTGGCCAGGCATGGGCCGTTTGTTTTTAAGCGCCCTCAACAACCGCGACTACCCCGTGGAAATGGCCGGTCTCTTAATTAGTGCAGTCCTCTTGGTCGTGGGCAATTTGCTCGCCGACCTGGCCTATAGTTTTCTCGATCCGCGGATTCAATATCGGTAGAAAGGGCCCACCGCGCCCCCGGCTCGTCTAGTCCCCTCGTCTCGCTCGAGCCAGTTGCGGATCCGGCGCCAGCGCCATCATTTGTGAAGGAGGATAATCCGTTGGTCTTGACGCCCGAACCGAATCCCTCCCCAGAAGGGGATCGAGTCGCAAGCCCCCGACAAGGTGCGGGCTTTTTTCGACGGCTGTTTCGTCATCGTTTGGCCTTATTGGGCTTCATGGTATTAGCCATGATGGTCCTGGCATCGGTCTTCGCTCCCTTAATTACCCATCAGAGCCCGACTGAGCCTAACTTGTTCCAAACGCTGTTGCCACCCAGCGGGCAACATTGGCTCGGCACCGATGAACTGGGTCGAGACGTATTTACACGTCTTCTCTATGGCGGCCGGGTTTCATTTATCGTCGGCGTCGCTTCAACCGCTATCGCCACCACCATGGGCACGGTCTACGGAGCCGTGTCTGGATTTTTCGGCGGCTGGACCGACCGTTTGATGATGCGGTTTGTCGATCTCATTTTGTCGTTTCCGGCCATTTTTCTCTTGCTAGTCGTCCTCAACCTGTTAGGCGGACAAGCATCGGTGCTGGTGATGGTGCTCTATCTAGGATTTTTTGGCTGGGGCGGATTGGCCCGAATTGTGCGCTCCCAAGTACTGTCGCTCAAGCACCAAGAATTTGTCGAGGCGGCCCGCGCTCTCGGATCGGGTCGTATGCGCCTTCTCTTTCGTCACGTCTTGCCCGGAGCGATGGCCCCGGTCTGGGTGTCCGCGGCCTTTGGCATCGGCGGTAACATGCTGGCCGAAGCCTCGCTGGATTTCTTGGGCTTCGGCCTCTCCCCGGCGATTCCTTCATGGGGCAACATGCTAAGCTCGGCGCAAAACTACATCGTGACCAACCCGATTATGATCTTGGCTCCGGGATTGACGATCACTATCGCCGTGGTCGCCATCAATTTTGTCGGCGATGGCCTTCGCGACGCTCTCGACCCGCGGTCTACTGCGGGAATGCAACGCATCGGATAAGAGGCTTGACCCTAGGGCCGAAATCTATTAGGGTTTTACTATGGTAGCACGGGTTGCACACAAAGACTTATGGATCATCCGTCATGGGGAACCGGACGTTCCGATGAATTCCTGGAGAATAACCCGGGACGAATTTAATCACTATCTCCTCGCCTATGATCAGGCGGGCCTGAGTCAGGCGGAGGCGGAGCGCCTTCGCCTGCAATACCAAGCGTATCCTCAGCCCGACCTGGTCTTGGCTTCGGATTTGCCGCGAGCCCTTGAGACCGCCAAATTGTACGCCCGAGGCACCCCGGTTTTTACCGATCCGGTCCTCCGCGAGGTCCCGGTAGAACTGCCGTCCCAGTCCACTTGGTTTCTCAATGGGAGATGGCCGAAGCGAGTGTGGTGGAGCTACCTTAGAGCCGCCTGGTTCCGCGGCTTGCAAGCAGAGTCGCCAGCGCTCAGTCGCAAACGGGCTCGGGCCGCGGTGGAGTTTATCGAGGCTCACCGCGGCCAATCCCGGCAAATGGCGGTGGTTTCCCACTCGGGCTTTTTGTTAATCGTGGTCAACCAACTGCATCGCCAACATCAGATTGCGGGGCCCTTCCTGCCTTCGATCGATTTTGGTCGGCCCACAGGCTACCAATGGCTAGGGAAGTTGCAATCCCAGGCCCATGATTGAGGCCTGAACGGCTGTGAGCCCCTCCCCGGTTTTGGCTGACACCATCATCACCGGCCGCTGATACGCCTCCTGCAGTCGCTTGAGGCGTATTGCCTGTTCGCTCCGATTGAGCTTGTCCATCTTATTGGCCACAATGACCAACAAGCGGTTGGATGCATCAGCCCAGGCCACCACCATCGCTTCGTCTGGCTCAGGATCGCGTCGGCAGTCTTGAATCAATACTCCGCCCAACAACTGCTGACGGGTGGTCAGATAGGTTTCCACCGCCTGGCCAAAACGTTCCCGTTCCTGCTTGGATACCTTGGCATAGCCAAATCCCGGTAGATCTACGAGATACCAAGCGGGCATGGCATAAAAGTGAATACGAACGGTTTTGCCCGGGCTAGCGCTCGAATGGGCAATTTTTCGCTTCACTAAGGTGTTAATTAACGAGGATTTTCCAGAATTCGACCGTCCCATAAAGGCAATTTCGGGCCAGGTCCCTGAAGGCATCTCACCTACCTCCAGAGCGGAGGCAGCGAGAGTGCCTACCGTAGGCTTATCCGGCTTATGACGAGCCATGCATTCCCTCCACATTCAGCGCGAGATGCAACACCTTATCTAATGTATCCACCCAATGGATCGAAAGATCCCGCACGATGTTTTCGGGGATATCTTCCAAATCGGGCTCGTTATCCTCGGGCAGAATCAACATCCTAATGCCGGCACGATGCGCCGCCAAGGTTTTCTCCTTAATCCCGCCGACCGGCAACACCCGGCCGCGAAGGGTAATCTCGCCAGTCATCGCCACCTCCGAAGCCACGGGAATCTTGGTCAACGCGGAAATGATCGCGGTAGCGATGGCAATCCCGGCCGAAGGCCCGTCCTTGGGAATGGCCCCCTCTGGCACGTGCACGTGGACATCGACATGTTCATGAAAGTCTTCGGCCACCCCCAATTCGCTGGTATGGGCGCGAATGTAGCTAAAGGCGGCTTGCGCGGACTCCTGCATCACGTCACCGAGCTTCCCGGTTAAACTCAATTTACCCCGGCCAGGCATGGTCGTAACCTCGATAGGCATCACATCGCCTCCGGCCTCCGTAACCGCCAGCCCGGTCACAGTGCCCACCAGGGCGCCTTCCAGAGCCGCCTGGTGCCTAACCTTAACCCGTCCCAAATAATGATCGACGCGGTTCTTGCTAATCCGCACCGGAAAGGTTGTCGCCCGCCCCTGCAAGATCTCCCTCGCCACCTTGCGCAAAATGGCCTCTAACTGCCGTTCTAGCTGGCGTACCCCGGCTTCCCGGGTATAACCTCGAATCACGGCAGCCAAAGCATTATCGCTAATCTGCACTTGATCCTCACCTAAGCCGTGGGCATCCCGCTGCTTTGGCCATAAGTGCTTTCTCGCTATTTCGCGCTTCTCCTCTTCGGTATACCCAGGTAAAGAAATGACCTCCATCCGATCCAACAACGGGGCCGGGATGGTATGAGCCACATTCGCGGTCGTAATAAACATCACTTGAGAGAGATCGACGGGAATTTCAATAAAATGGTCAGAGAAATGCGCGTTTTGCTCCGGGTCGAGCACTTCCAACAAGGCGGCTGCCGGATCGCCGCGAAAGTCCTGAGCCATCTTGTCCACTTCATCCAAGAGGAACAAGGGATTTCTTGATCCAGATTGCCTGAGCGCCTGGATGATTCGGCCCGGCATCGCCCCGACATAGGTACGCCGATGACCGCGAATCTCCGCTTCATCCCGCACACCACCGAGCGAAACCCGAGCAAACTGCCGCCCAGTAGCCTCCGCAATCGACTGAGCCAACGACGTCTTGCCCACACCGGGCGGTCCAACCAGACACAAAATCGGCCCCTTCAAACTTTTTGACATCTGACGAACGGCTAGGTATTCTAAGATTCGTTCCTTCACCCGATCTAATCCGTAATGCTGACTGGCTAAAATCGCTTCGGCCTCATCCAAATCCAAGCGTTCTGACGTGGCCACGTCCCACGGCAGGGACAAAATCCAGTCCACGTAATTGCGAACGACCACGGCTTCCGCCGACATCGCGGGCATTTTGGCCATGCGCTCAATCTCCCGGGTCACTTTGTCTCGGGTTGCCTCGGGCAAGTCGGTGAGGGCGGCTAGGCGGTCTCGGAATTCCTGGATCTCATCTTCTACCTCTTCCGATTCCCCTAGCTCTTTTTGAATAGCCTTTAACTGTTCCCTCAAATAGTATTCCTTTTGGGTACGTTCCATCTGTTTTCGCACCCGAATGTTAATCCGCTTCTCGACCTCCAAGAGGTCAATTTGATGAGAGAGCAGATCGGAGACCCGGGTCAAACGGTCATTCACCGAAAACGCTTCCAATATGTCCTGCTTGTCTTGGGTCCGCACATCGAGATAGCTGGTGATGGTGTCGGCCAAGCGTCCGGCGTCATCCAAATTCATGCTCAAAGACGCCTCGCCGGGCATCCGGCTGGCACTTTTCACATACTGTTCGAAAAGCTGAACGGTTAAATGCATGAGCGCTTCGGTCTCGGTATCAAAGGTGTCGTCTTCCTCCACCTCTTCCACCAAGGCCTGCAAATAACCTTCGGCTTCGTGAATTTCAGAAATCCGAGCCCGGCGATGTCCCTCTACCACCACTTTGGATCCACCGCTGGGCATTTTCAGCAATTGTTTGACCTCGCCGACAATACCGACCGGATATAGGTCGGTGGGCCCAGGATTATCCAGGCGCGTCTCTCGTTGGGCCACAAACACCAACTGGCGATCATGCAACATGGCAGCTTCCAGGGCAGTCAAACTCTTTTCCCGCCCCACCTCCAACGGCACCACCATCGACGGAAAGACTAACACCCCTCGCAAGGGCAACAGCGGTAATGCGGTCATCCCGATGCCTCCCTTCGCTGTCAACCTTTCTCAATCGTACTCTGGATTCGCCTAAGAGGCAAAGACTCGGGAAAAGAACCCCGTGCCCTGGGCTGAGCCTATCTCCGCTCCCCCACTACTGGGCGGTGCTCCCTGGCGCCACGCTATCCGAGCTAGCGGTTAAGAGGTCCGTTTCCACCATCGCCACGGCCTTCTCTTGAGGCTCACTCGCCTGGATAGCCAGATCCAGCACTTCGTTCAAGGTATCTACGGCAATAACGGCAATCCCTTCGATATGATCAAAGGCGTCTTGCCAGTTGTCTCGGGGAATCAATACCCGCTGGCATCCCGCTTGGCGGGCCGCCTCGACTTTGGCGGTCACGCCCCCTACCGGTTTGACGGTGCCCCGAATCGAGAGTTCACCGGTCATGGCCACCCGGTTGTCGACCGGACGTCCCTTTAACGCGGAGTACACGGCGGTGGCGATGGCCACTCCCGCTGACGGGCCGTCCAAGGGAATACCCCCGGGAAAGTTGACGTGCACATCATAGCATTCCGGTTCCACTCCCACGGTATTTCTGAGTACGGTCAATACATTGTCAACCGACGCCCGTGCGGTCGATCGCCGGCGCAAGGTTCGGCCCATCGCCCCCATTTCTTCCTCATCCACCACTCCTGTCACCCATACTTTTCCCTCCCCACTGGCACGCCGAGCCGCCACCGCTTCCACTTCGAGCATGGTGCCCAAATTTGGACCATACACTGCTAACCCGTTGACCACGCCAACATGGGCTTGCTCGGCGACCTTGCGGTCGGGTCTGGGGCTGTACTGGCCCGAATTGATGACCCATTCCACGTCCTCGCGGGTGATTTCCTGCCGTCCTTCGGTAATGGCCAGACCGGCCGCAATCTGGACCATGTTTACCGCTTCCCGGCCATTGGTGGCATATCGCTTGAGAACCTCTACCGCCGGCTGTCCCATCGCGATGCCCATTTTATTGGCCGCATGGCCTCCAATCGTCGCGACTTCATCAGGCAGCAGCGAACGAAAATAGATTTCAAGACACCGCGAACGAATAGCCGGAGGAATTTCCTGCGGTTGCCGCGTGGTGGCACCGACTAGGCGAAAATCGGCCGGCAATCCATTGTCGAAGATGTCTTGAATATGCAGCGGAATGTTATTGTCCTCACTGTTGTAATACGCCGACTCTAGATAGACCTTGCGATCTTCCAACACTTTGAGCAATTTGTTCAATTGAATCGGGTGCAATTCCCCGATCTCGTCAATAAACAGGACGCCTCCATGAGCCTTGGTCACAGCTCCAGGTTTAGGCTGAGGGATGCCTGCCATCCCTAACGGTCCGGCCCCCTGGTAAATGGGATCGTGAACCGACCCAATCAGAGGATCGGCAATACCCCTTTCGTCAAATCGAGCGGTGGTCGCGTCCAATTCGATGAACTTGGCATCCGGTCGAAAGGGCGACAATGGATTAGCCTTGGCGTCAGTCAAGACCAACCGCGCCGCAGCCGTCTTCCCCACTCCTGGCGGTCCATAGATCAAAACATGCTGAGGATTGGGTCCGCACAGCGCTGCCCGGAGCGCACGAATTCCATCGCTTTGACCGATGATCTCATCAAAGCGACTAGGTCGCGTCTTCTCTGCCAGCGGTTCGCTCAAGCGAATGGTCCGCAGCCGGCGGAGTTTTTCGATCTCTTTGCGCGACTCGCGCTCCACAGCCACTTTGTTGCCCTGCTGAGACTTCAGCATGTTCCAAAAATATAACCCGATGATCACCGCAAAGAAAAACTGCACTAAGGTCACTACGTTGGCGAGGTTCATCAACATCCTCTCCTCTCGGGCCTTAGTGTGACCGTTTTCCCCCAGCCTAACGCGCCAATTCATAGCAATTCGCACGAATCCTAGATCGGTGGCGGCACCATGACCCTAAGCGCCAACGGCTTGACCGAAAACCTTGCTGGAGTACTTTGCCAAGCCTCTCCATCCAGGTCGATGGTCAATGCCGGTCGGGTATATAAATCAAACGTTCGCGCTCTTTGATAATGGGCTGTCGGGTCCTGACGGTGCCGCGACACCAAGACTCTGGCCGCCACCCGAATCATGGAAGCCGCCGTAGGATCCCCTAAAGCAAAAATTTCTAAAGCGCCATCCCGACCCGATTCGCTGTTTGGACCGGAAGCTAACGGACCCGCCAGCCCCTTGCCGTTGACGACAACGATCTGCCGGGTGTAAAAATGATCGCCGCCACCTTGAGGATTAATGAGAAAGGATTCTAAGATCGGAGCCCGCTCCATCGCATTTCGGAGATGGACAACCCAAGCGGCCAAGCCGTATCTTCGCTTATCTCTTTCGTTAACCAAATCGATCAAGGTACTAGTGACCCCCACCGTCGCCGTATTCAAGAAGACGCGCTGTTGACCTTGGGCTTGCACCACGCCGAGATCAAATTCCCGCACCCAAGCCCGGCGGACCATGGATTCCCAGCGCTTCCATTCCCTGGGTAGTTTAAGCGACCAGGCAAACGTGTTGCCCGTCCCTGCCGGCAACGGGATCATCACCGCCGAACGTTCCATCAATTCTTCGGCGGCTAAGGCCAGGGTCCCATCGCCTCCAGCCACCACAAACCACTGAACTCCTTGACTGAGGCCGTGGCGAATGGCGGAACGAAATGCTGCCGGGTCATTGGGCATCACCCAGTCGCGCACGTCACAGAGAGCGCCTAGTCTTTTTTTCCCAGCTTGATATAGAGATCGTCCGTACCGCGAATGGGGATTCGCTAAAAAGCACGTGGGAGGGCTTTTTACCCCATTCATCTGGCTCACCCCCGTCCCGACCTAACCTGCCCAAGAAGGTGAGTCAATTTGCATGTTGCCTCTAGATTTCACTCTGACGAGTCAGGCGCCATCGGACCCGGATTGCCCCTCGCCATCGACAGCCACACCTCGACCCGACGGTCCGAGCGATTATACGCAACAATGCGCATTCCCCCCGGCATCGGCAAGGGCGCCGCGATCACATCTTGGTCGTTGCCCGAAGAAGACACGACCCGCACCTTGGTGGGGCGCCATCCATTGTTCACCGCAAAAACGGGTCCGGCGGCCAACTGATGCGCTCCGATGTTCAGGCGTATCGTCAGATCAGCCATGAGGTGCCGATTCGGCATCAGGATTAAATTCGACGGCGGGGACCGCCCCCATTTTCCCTGATTGGTAATCCTCGAAGGCTTGGACAATGTCGGCATGGCTGTTCATTACAAACGGGCCGTAGGAGGCAATAGGTTCTCGTAATGGCACCCCGCCCAAGAGCAGGATCTCAAGGCGGCCGCTGGGGCCGCTGACCACCGGACTCGCGCTGACGGTTAATTTTTGGCCTCTGCCCCACTGAGCCCCCTGACCTTCGTGAATTAAAACCGCCTCAGGCCCCACGCTCCCGGCCCCTTCCAACACATAGGCCAAGGCATTAAACTCCTCGGGCCACGGCAAGCGTAGCCTCGCCCCCGGTTCTAGGCTGGCATGGATGACGGTGACCGGGATCCATGTGGATCCTGGTCCCTGATGTCCTCCAACCTCGCCGGCAATGAGACGCAACAAAACATCGCCCTGGGCGGAGGCCAGGAGGGTGACCCGACTCGACGCTAAACTTTGGTAGCGAGGCGGCGTCCATTTAAGACGTTTCGGCAGATTGACCCAGATCTGGACCCCATGAAATAGTCCGCCGGTCCGCACTAATTCTTCCGGAGGCATTTCATCATGCAAAATTCCGGCACCTGCGGTCATCCACTGAGTATCACCATTTTGAATCAACCCTCCACCACCCTGAGAGTCATGGTGAGCCATGGCCCCGTCGATAATATAGGTGACGGTTTCAAATCCTCGATGGGGATGCCAGGGTGCCCCTTTGGCCTCTCCCGGGGCATATTCTACCGCTCCTAAATGATCCAACAACAAAAATGGGTCGGCCTGGCGAAAACCTAGGTCTGCACTGGGCCAAGGGCGGCGCACAGGAAAGCCGGCCCCTTCCAGCAGCGACGGAGCGGTGACCACGCGGATGACGGGACGTTCTATCCAGTCTAGATTGGGTTCTTCAATTCTCGGCAGGGTGGTCCATTGATCGGGATTGAGTGCTGGCATCGGTTCCTCCTCTAAGTACTTACTAAAAGGAAGTATAGACTAATCGGCCGTTTTCAGCAAATAGGCTCTGGTCAACGCCAACCAAGCGCCTTGGTCCAGCCCATAAAAAAGTCCGCCTTCGCTAGGAAGGCGGACCACCCAAAATCGGCTGTACGCTTAGGCCGTTTCCTCTTTGGGCTTCTTGCCCGGACGGGGCTTAGTGCGATCCTGGCTGGTGACCAGAATAGGCTCTTCGTGATTTTCGACTACTTCTTTGGTCACTACGCACTTAGCCACATCCGTCCGCGTGGGCATCTCATACATCACGTTCAGCATGATGTCTTCGATAATCGCCCGTAAAGCACGAGCGCCGGTATTGCGCCGCATGGCTTCCCGCGCCACGGCAGCCACCGCGTCTTCTTTAAACTCCAGTTCGATGCTGTCTAGAGCCAGCATCTTTTGATACTGCTTAACCAAGGCGTTGCGCGGCTCCGTTAAGATGCTCACCAAGGCTTCTTCATCCAATGCGTCGAGAGTCACCATAATCGGCAACCGCCCGACGAATTCGGGGATAAGCCCAAATTTCAGTAAATCCTCGGGCATGATTCGAGCGAGCATATCTCCGATGTTGGTACTCTCAGCGCTCTGAATCTCGGCATTAAACCCAAGTCCATTGCGGCCAATCCGCTGCTTGATAATCTTTTCCACACCATCAAACGCTCCACCCACAATAAACAAAATGTTGGTGGTGTCAATTTGAATGAACTCCTGATGTGGATGCTTGCGCCCGCCCTGTGGAGGCACAGAAGCCACCGTGCCTTCCAAAATCTTCAGCAGGGCTTGCTGCACGCCTTCACCGGAAACGTCGCGAGTAATCGACGGGTTTTCTGACTTGCGGGCAATCTTATCGACTTCGTCGATATAGACAATCCCCTTCTCCGCCTTCTCCACGTCGTAATCGGCAGCTTGGATAAGCTTCAGTAAAATATTCTCTACGTCTTCTCCGACATACCCGGCTTCGGTTAACGACGTCGCGTCGGCGATGGCAAAGGGCACATTTAAAATCTTAGCCAAAGTCTGAGCCAACAGCGTCTTGCCAGAACCGGTGGGTCCTAACATCAAAATGTTAGACTTTTGCAGTTCTACGTCGTCAACCTTATTGCCCACGTTAATCCGTTTATAGTGATTGTAAACGGCCACCGCTAGCGTCCTCTTTGCCCGCTCTTGACCCACAACGTACTGGTCCAAAATGGACTTGATTGCTGGCGGCTTGGGAATGTCCTTTAGTTCAAATTCGACGTCGTCATTAAGCTCCTCTTCGATAATCTCGGAGCACAACTCGACACACTCGTCGCAAATGTAGACGCCTCCCGGCCCTGCGATCAGCCGTTTGACCTGGTCCTGATACTTGCCGCAAAACGAGCATTTCAACTGTCCTTTTTCGTCGGTGAACTTGAACATCGGGGTTCCCTCCCTACTGACCGGCGGTGGCGTCGGACTTGCCTCGCGGGTCCATGACCTGATCAACAATGTGATACTCTTGCGCCTCTTTAGCCGTCATCCAGTAGTCTCGTTGGGTCTCCTCCATCACCTGTTCAATGGAGTGGCCCGTGTGATCTGCCAAAATCTGAGCCAAAGCCTCGCGACTACGGAGCAATTCTTTCATCTGAATCTCGACATCGGTCGTCTTCCCACCCAGATTGTTGATCCACGGCTCATGAATCATCACTCGGGCGTTGCGCAGTGCGTACCGCTTATCGGCAGCACCTCCAGCCAGCAATAAAGCTCCCATGCTGGCCGCCATCCCCACACAAATGGTAGACACATCAGGCTTAATATACTGCATCGTGTCGTAAATCCCTAGACCGGCGCTAACCGAGCCTCCGGGAGAGTTGACGTAAAGGTGAATATCCCTTTCAGGATCGTCGCTTTCTAAAAACAACAACTGAGCAATGACCAGATTGGCCACGTCATCATCAATGGCACTGCCCAAAAAAATGATTCTCTCTTTTAAGAGGCGAGAATATATGTCATACGATCGTTCACCCCGGTTGGTCTGCTCCACTACCATTGGGATCAGGTAATTGTTGATCATATCCTCGTTCATCCTCCTTCGCATAGACTTCGTCTATTGAGTAAACGGTCGACGCTAGAAATTCACCAGCTTTGTGAGCCAGCAGCTCACTCCGCATCTTTTCGAAGTCTCCTTGTTGATGCAACAGTTGGGCCATATTTTCCAACGTCTGCCGATAGATTTGGGCTAGCTGACTAATCGGAGCTACCATCTCTTCGTCGGTCACGCTAAGCCCTTCCCGTTGCGCCACCGTCTCCAAGATTAGGCGATCACGCACGACCATCTCTGCCTGCGGGCGCAATTCAGCCTCCAACTCGGAGCGATCAATCTGCCGACTTTCCAAGTACTGGTCAAAAGTAATCTCCATCCGGGCTAGACTGTTCTGAACCTCAGCCACCCGTTGACTCACCGCTTCTTCCACTAACTTTTCGGGCAGATCAAAACTGACTCGCTCCTTCAGTTTGCCCAAAATTTGCTGCAGTCGTTCATCCTTAGCCTGGGCCTCCAATTGGTCAGCCAAACGCGCGGCCACTTCTGCCCGTAACACTTCCAGAGAATCAAACTCCAGCGCCTTAGCCAACTCGTCGTCGATGCTAGGGATATCCAGACGTTTGTTCTGAGTGACAGTCACCTCAAAGCGAACGGCTTTACCTCTCAAATCGACATCGGGGTGCTCCGCCGGATAGGTTAAGTGAATGGTGGCCGGCTCACCCACTTTTAAACCGATTAATTGGTCTTCTAACCCCTCAACCGTGGTTCTACTACCCACTTGCACGGTATAGTCATCATCTTCCGCAAATAGCCCGAGATCTTCGTCATCCTCGTCAGGCTCTTCCAAATAGCCTTTTAAGGCTAACACCACTTGATTACCGGAAGCCACCGGCTCATCGTCCGCTGGCACCAATTGTGCTTGCGACCTGGCCACCTGAACCATTTCTTCTTCCAATCGTTCTGGGGTAACCTCAGGAATGATGAGTTCGCTGGTCAACAAGTCATGATAGTCTCCCAGATCGATCTCGGGTTTGGTTTCTACCGCAATCACAAAGCGAAACGGTTCATCAGGCTCAATCCCCTGAGACTCGATATCAATCTGCGGTTGGGTCAGCGGCTCAACTCCGGCCATCTTTAAAGCAACCGGATATCGAACATCCACAAGCTCTTTGGCGGCTGCTTCCCAAATGACACCCACACCGACCAAGCGTTCAAAAATTGGTCGCGGCACCTTTCCGCGACGAAACCCAGGCACATTGTACTTCGTGACTACTCGCTTAAATGCCCGATCCATCGCTTGGGTGACCTCTGTCTGGTCCACCGTCACCGAAATCTTGGCTACTGCGTTGGGCAATCGTTCTGTCACCACTTGCATTAAACTCAATTCCTCCTCAAAACCCTGTCAATCTATTATACCATTGCGCTCGTAACGAGTTTCAATGACTAGGTCGAGCCACTTCCGGGATCACTCGTCATCGGTTCAATGTCATAAAAGACAAGCAATGGGGCAGCTTTGCCTGCCCCCCAAAAACTGGAGCGGAAGACGGGATTTGAACCCGCGACCCTCGCCTTGGCAAGGCGATGCTCTACCACTGAGCTACTTCCGCACTAAACTTTGTGGTGCGAGGGAAGGGACTTGAACCCTTACGCCTTGCGGCACGAGATCCTAAGTCTCGCATGTCTGCCATTCCATCACCCTCGCATGGTGCGCCCGGTAGGATTTGAACCTACGACCTCCGGATTCGAAGTCCGTCACTCTATCCACTGAGCTACGGGCGCAGCTAAAAAACGAGCCCCCTTGGGGGCTAGGCAATACTTGGGGTGAATGAGGGGACTCGAACCCCCGACCCCCAGGGCCACAACCTGGTGCTCTAACCGACTGAGCTACATCCACCCTATTCATCCGTACCCATACTGTGGCTGATGCCGTTCGACACCAAGAACGATTACGAGTCTATCACAGGTTTGCTGGCAACGCAAGGTCATCCTTGGCTTCAACTCCTCGGGTTTTCGAATTCAGATTGGAATTGGATTGTGGGCCGTTCGATCGGCGTCCGGGCCGCAGTCGCCGCTTGTCTAGCCCATCGGTTTAGACAGATTGAGCGTCGGCACGGACTTCTCGAAGAAACAGGTGGAACCATGTCGCCGAGACCGAGATCAGCCTTTTCGAACCCCCGTCTTTAGCCGCTCTGTTTATCCTGCGTCCCGGTCAGAATTGACGGTTTCAGAAGTGAGCCTGGTTCGCCACCCAGATTTTTTAGATTAGGGTTCCGGGCTGCCGGTCGTTTCGCCCAAACCAACGTCTTAACCCGCGCACAGTATATTGTTCCCTGTCATTTCGAATCGTATTGAATGGGTCTTGCTATGAAATGTTCAGGATCGCCCGCGGCCAAAGACTGGAATCAGGCAGACCGCAGACTCACGCAGCTAGTTCAATCCGGTGTTGCACAAGACGGAGGATTATTCCGAAGCCCAAATCAACCAGATTTTGCGCAACACAAGTTGAATCCGCTGACATGAAGCAGAAGACCATCCCACCCTAGAGTTGGTGCAAAAGTCCTAAATGAACGGATCGAGAACCTTGAAACCCATGCGGTTGCGATCTTCGAAAGACGGTTTGTCGGGTTGCGCACTAGTCACCCAGATAGCCAATCGCTTTGTAATAGGGAGACGATCGAAGTACCCGGCAACCAACCTGAGCTTGTCACCGTCGGGCCAGAAGCGACGGGAACTGGCTGATGGGGACCAGAATCATCTCGAGCCCAGCCTCTGGTCCCGATGAATTCTTGGTGGGACAGAATCAAGCGGTCATGGCAGCAAAAATCCCATTGCTTGCTTCACTTGTCGAAGCTTGGGGTTGGCCACCGCTTCTGCCATACGACGACCGGTATCCAGTCGTCGCACAATCTCAGCGGGATCAGATTGCAAAGTTAAGGCTTCCTGTCGCACTCGACGAGTGGTCTCGACGGCAATTTCGGCCACTGCCCGCTTAAACGCCCCGTATCCCGCGTTTTGGTATTGTGCAGCGATCTGTTCGATCGACTGATGGGACAATGCGGCCGCTATCTCCAACAAGTTGGAAATCCCTGGCTTGGCCTCGGGATCATAGGTCACCTCACGACCGGAATCGGTCACGGCTGTCATGAACTTGCGCCGAATGGCATCGGCATCTTCAAGCAGAAGGACAGTGCCATCATCGATGACGCTTTTGGACATTTTCTCTGCGGGGTTTTTGAGAGACCGTACTCTGGCCCCAATGCCGGGAACTCGGGGTTGAGGCACCGTGAACACCGGACCAAAAAGGTGATTAGCCCTGAGGGCCAAGTCTCGGGTAAGCTCCACATGTTGTTTTTGATCTTCGCCCACCGGAACGCTATCTACATCATGCAGCAAAATGTCCCCGGCCATCAGTGCCGGATAGGTAAACAGCCCTACCGAGACGTCTCCCCGATCCTTGCCTTTTGATTTAAATTGGGTCATGCGCTGGAACTCACCCATATGGCCAATGCATTCCAGTAGCCATGCCATTTCGGCATGAGCCGGAACATGACTTTGCACATAGACCATACTGCCCTGTTGATCCAGGCCCAGAGCCAGCAATACCGAAGCAATTTCAATAATGTAGCTTCTGAGCGTTTCTGGATTCCATGGCGTCGTGATGCCATGCAAATCGGCTACGGCATAAACGTTCCCGGGTTCGGCCGTCCATTGGGAGAGCGCACCAATATAATTTCCTAACGTGACGCGACCACTGGGGGTGATAAATGAAAGCGACTTGCCCACGACCAGCCTCCTCGGAGAAATTGATAGAACCAGTATATGGGATGTTCCCCTGGGATCAAAGACCGAGATAATTCCTCATCGGCCATTTTGGGCTCACGCAGCACATTCAGCCTTCGCGATCTCAAGGACTTGGCTCGGCCAACGTGTCCCAAGGAACGACTGGCCCAATCGGACCAGACACCCCGGGTCCAAGATGTTGGCTGCAATATCCACGTTCGGTCGAGTGTCAGAATCTAATCCAAAGGCCCTTCGTTCTTTTTACGCCACTCGGGATTTCTATGAGCGAGAACACCTCGACCCGACCGACCTATGCCTCGATCTGATCCACGCATTTCCCAACGCCTTTTTCGAAAAACATGGTCGGAAATTTTTCAAACATCACCTGCTCACGAATCCGTCGAAAGCCTAAATTTTCATACCACTGAACGAACTTCGGCCGATCCGCAGCACAATCCAACCGCAGGTACCGTTTGTTTCGCGCCCCGGCCTCGTTTTCGGCCCACATCACCATTTGCCTTGCCACTCCCTGTTTAGCGAATTGTCGTCGGATGCTTAGCTTATGCAGAAACAAAGACTCAGCTCTGAAGCATGCTATTGCCACCCCTTGCCTTGCAAGGGGTTCGAGGTCTCGGTCAAAAAATTAACCGTCGGGGGGGCTGATATTCCATTTTCGTCTGTGCCATCAT
>JAMCVM010000024.1 GCA_023475835.1 Bacillota bacterium
GTGAGCGGTGCGTGGGGGAAACACATCCCCACGCGATGGGGCGGAAGCCACCCCCGAGCAGACGAATCCTGTGAGGACTGCGGGCCCCATAAGGGGCCGAGAAAAGCCGAAAGAGATTATCGTAGGTTTTTTTAACCAGGTCGAGCTGATGGAAGTCAAGGGTACGAAAGTGATGATTGCCTCACCGCATCCTCTGTATCGGGCATTGACGAATCCGGCCGTGTTGATGCAGACCATGCCCGGTTTGAAACAGCTTCAATCTCAAGGTCTGGGTACTTATGCGGCAGAAATGGAAATGGGCGTAGCGTCGATTCGAGGTAGATACCATGGGATTTTGCATATCCAAGAGACTCGACCTCCCGAGGCCTATCGTTTATCCCTCAATGGCCGGGGCCCGGCCGGGACGATCCAGATGGTGATGGAGGTGGGCTTAGAACCCCAAGGCAGTGCCACTGCGCTCCACTACCTAGGAAAGGCCAGTATGGAAGGCAAGGTGGCGGGACTAGGTCAGAAGTTGTTGGATGGAGTCGCTCATTTGGTCTTGACCCAGTTTTTTAGCGGCATCGAGGAGTATTTGCATGGCCATCCGCCGTCATGACATTTGTGCGGTGATTTTAGCCGCCGGATTAGGTTCGCGCTTGGGGCAACCCAAGGCCAAATTGGCGTGGCCAGGCTATCAAAACCTTCTCGACCGAGCGGTGAAGTGCGCAGCGCCTTGGGCGGACGGCATTCTTGCCGTGATTCCCCGGAATATGAAGGCACCTCCAAAGACTCAGGTTCGGGTGGTGAGAAACCACGATCCCTACCGTGGGATGGCGTCTAGCTTAAAGGTTGCGGTAGACGCACTCATGGCGCATTATGAGGTTAATACGGTGGCTTTTATGTTGGTGGACCAGCCCTTTGTGCAGGCGGACGATGGTGCATTTCTGGTGCAATGTTGGAAACAGCGAGACCCGGGAGTGCGAATATTGCGACCGCTTTATGATGGCGTGCCGGGACATCCCCTCTTGATGGAATGGTCCTTGGCAGTGGAACTGGTCGCACGGATTGAAGGCGACGTGGGCTTGAGCAAGGTTTTGAAGGACCGTCCTGATTTGGCGACGGTGTCTCGGCGGATTGACGGTCGACCCAATCCCAACTTTGACGTGGACAGCTGGTCCGATTATCTGCTGGCTATGGACTGGCTTAAGCGTTAGGGAGGGATGGTATAATGAGGCATCTGAGACCTCGAAACGAGGTCAGAACGGAGAATCAACGATGGCGATGCACACCGACAAAGGCGTAATCTTTCATGTTTTGGGCGATGGGCCAGAGGCCGTTCTTTGCCACCCGAGCTTGGGATTGGGCCGTTTTTTGTTTCATCGGCTTCAGCCGCGGTGGTCGGCGCGGTACGCTGTAGTGAGTTGGGACCCGCGAGGGGTGGGAGACAATCGGTTGCTTGCGCCTAGCCTGGAGGCGATGGTGGCCGATACGGAGGATATCGCCGCGGTTTTGGATCGTCCGGTTCATTTAGTGGGAGTATCCTTAGGATCGTTTGTCATGGCCCGGGTTGCCGCTCAAACGGCGGGGAGAATTCAGACCGTGGCGCTAGTCAGTACCAGTGTCGGCTTTTCTGATGGAGCCGCCATGGTGGCTGAGCGGGCCCGACGCATTGAGAGTCAAGGGATGGTCGAGTATGCGCGAGCGTATAGCCAAGAGGTTCTTACTGAATTTGCTCGGCCTGAGGTGCGGGAAAACCTGGCCGAAGAATTGGCCGACATGGACCCCAAAACGTACTTGGAGACGATGGCATTCACGTATGCCGTCGACAATGGGCCCGTCTTTGCTCAAGTACAGCAGCCTACCTTGGTGGTCGTGGGCACGCTGGATCAGATCACGCCCCCGGCTGAAGCCGAAATTGCGGCGCGCGTGCTTCCGAACAGTTGGCTTGCCGTGGTGCCTCGAGCGGGCCACTTAATCCCTCTGGACCAACCCTTGAGACTGGACGAAACATTGCAGGAATTTTGGCAAGCCTAGTCCGATGGGATTTGGAGGTGGCGTATGGACGAAGGTCGGACACCATTTCGGTGGGTAAGAGGGCTTACAATTTTAGGACCGACGCTTTTTGTGCTGATAGCCGAACTCTTTCGCTATTTTTATCTCAGGCCTGTTTTGGCACCCTGGCAGGTGAGCGGGGTCGCCGTGCTAGTGACCATGATTGCGGCGGGCGGTTTTTCTAGTTATGTCTTTGGCGTGGTCCGGAGCATAGAACAAGAACGCAATCGATATCGGGAGTCGATGTTGGCCTTGCAGGAACGGGAACGCCTTGGCCGCGAAATGCATGACGGCTTAGCACAGGACTTGGCAGCCTTGAAATTTACCATTCACCGCATCCGCGATCGATGGTATAGCGGAGTAATATCCCGTATTGGGCTCGATTTGGACCAAACCCAGGCGATGATCGAGCGGTGTTCTGATCACGGGCGTCAGAATCTTTACGACTTAAGAGCCGGTCATGAGTTGATCCGTGGTCTTTGGCGGACGCTGAGTCTTCAAATTGATGATTTTCGAAGTCAAACTGGAATAAGCATCGAGTGGAGGAGACGACCCGAGGTCCAAGAGCCCATGGATCCTCGGGTCTCTGGGCAACTTCTCCGTATCGTGCAGGAAGCGTTGGTCAACGTGCGCAAGCATTCCGGGGCGAAGCGGGTGCTGGTGGAGGCAGTATAACGCGGAGCCGAATTGTGTTTGTATGTCCGAGACGATGGGAAGGGCTTTATTCGATCGAAAGAGGCTGAAGGGCGCCATTTCGGATTGCTGGTCATGCAAGAGCGCGCCCATTCCGTCGGGGCCAATGTCGTGATTGCAAAGAACCCTGAGGGGTGGAGCACCGTGGTGGAGATCTTTTGGATCAACCGGGAGGGAGGCGAGGTGGATCGCAAAAGCAAGGCTTCTGTTAGTGGATGATCACCGCTTATTTCGCTCGGCTAGCAAGGATCTGATTGACCGGGAACCGGATCTTATGGTGGCAGCTGAGGCTAGAGACGGAGAGACCGCGGTGAAGTTGGCCGAAGAGACGATGGCTGATCTGATGTTGATGGACATTAACATGCCGGGCATGGGCGGATTGCAGGCGACCCGGGAAATTAAGCGGAGGATGCCGTCGGCTTCTATTGTCATGCTGACTGCCAGCGACCAGGACCAAGTGTTGTGGGATTCCATAGTAGCCGGGGCGGAGGCATATTTAGTCAAGACGGTAGATCCTAGCCAGTTTTTACGGCAAATCCGGTCCCGTCTTAAATGGAGAAGTTCCATTGGTCGGGCCGTTGGCAGTCAAGTTGCGCCGCTTGCTGCAAGAGCGCGACCTAGAGCCGAATCTCGCCTCTTTAACCGAGCGCGAACGGGAGGTTTTGGCTTTTGTCGGCGAAGGCGCCAGCAACCGCCAGATCGCTCATCAGTTGAATATCGCTGAGAGTATCGTGAAGAACCAGTTGCGGAACATCTTGCAGAAATTCCACTGTGCCAACCGAGTGCAAGCGGCGGCCTATGCCATTCGCCAGGGATTGGTTAAAGAGCCACAGTAAAGGACGGGAAGGCTGATGGACTCGCCTGAAATGAGTTTGAGCCAGCACCTCGAAGAGTTGCGAACGCGCCTTTTATGGATGATTGCGGTGGTGGGCGCTTGCTTTTTTGCTGGCTATTTCGTGGCTAAGCCGGTCATGTTTTGGCTGGTTCGGCGGTCCATTCTTCATCACCTGGTTGTCATTGGCGTCGTGGAGGCGTTTTATGGCGTTATTCAGATTGACTTTATCATGTCGCTGATCGTGTCTTCGCCTTTTTTGCTCTTTCAACTGGCCGCGTTCGTGTTTCCGGGATTGACGGATCTGGAACGGCGGATGGTGGGCTGGTTCTTGGTCCCGGGGGGACTCCTGTTTTTGGCGGGGTCGGCCGCCGGATTTTTCTGGTTTGTGCCTGTCGTGCTGCGGGTAATGCTGTCTTTCACCGGTCACGGGCTCGAACCGCTATGGACGTTAAGTAGTTATCTTTCCATTGTTATTGACCTTTCGGTACCCTTTGGCATTGTTGCCGAATTGCCGCTAGTGTCGGGGTTGTTAAGCCACTATGGCATCTTGTCGCCAAGCCTCTTTGCCCGCTATCGGCGCTACGCTATTTTAATTGCCTTTGCGATCGCAGCGGTGCTGGCACCGCCGACCGCTCTCTCGATGATCTTAATGGCGATTCCGATCTACTTAATTTACGAGTTGGCATACGTCGTCTCGCGGTTGGCCTATCGTCCCGGCGCGAGAGGGGGAGTCGTCGAGAAATAATGGGCCAAGAACGCGCGGTCTCCTTCAAGGAGCATCGACGCCGGGCATCGGGGTCGCCGAGGAGCACCGAAAGGCGTCGCCGCTTTGTGCCGTCTCTTGGCATCCGAAGTGGTTGGCGTATAATCAAAACCGGGGCCCGGTGGCCGACCTAGGGTGCAGTGAAGCCGGGTAGGAACGGGCGTCGACTGCCAGCATGGCGAACGATGCGACTAAAAAATCGGTGGATGATGGACCTCGGCATCCAGGCTTCGGGAAAAACGCTTGTCCGTCGAAGAGCGTGGCCCGACAGTATGAGCTGAGGCTTCCCGGAGAGTGGGTCGCAGTCTGGGTTGGGGGAGCCGTCGACAGAACGGTGCCCTGCTTAGTTGGTGTGCGCCTGGTGTGGTGAAGTGAAGATGGTGAAGACTTAGAGAAGGGGCAATTCAATGATTACCCGAGGAGGAACGATAGATGAGTGAGGTCGAAGGAGCCAAGATTACATATGTGGATGGCCAACTGAAGGTCCCGGAGCAGCCCATTATTCCTTTCATCGAAGGCGATGGGATTGGTCCTGACTTGTGGCGAGCGACGTCGCACGCGGTGAATGCAGCGGTCGAAAAAGCGTATGGCGGTCGCAAAAAGATTGTGTGGAAAGAGGTATTGGCTGGGGAAAAGGCGTTTAAGGCCACCGGCGAATGGTTGCCGGAAGCCACACTAGAGGCTATGCGGACCTACCGAGTAGGACTTAAGGGACCGTTAACTACGCCGGTCGGCGGCGGAATCCGTTCGTTAAATGTGACCATCCGCCAGGAATTAGACCTTTATGCGTGTGTGCGTCCGGTGCGCTATATTCCGGGAGTGCCTTCGCCCATGCAGCGCCCGGACAAGGTGGACATGGTCATCTTTCGAGAAAACACCGAGGATGTATATGCTGGGATAGAGTGGCCGGCAGAGGGAGAAGCCGCCGAAAAGGTCATTCGTTTCTTGAAC
Source organism: Bacillota bacterium (assembly GCA_023475835.1). Taxonomy (GTDB): domain Bacteria; phylum Bacillota; class Sulfobacillia; order Sulfobacillales; family Sulfobacillaceae; genus JAMCVM01. The sequence continues at coordinate 5,277 of JAMCVM010000024.1, forward strand.
CAGGAGATGGGCACTCACATCGATCTTACGGCTGGAATCGGAATTAAACCGATCACGCGATCCGGCAGCGAGCGCTTGATTCGTCGCGCCATTCGCTATGCCATTGATCATGGACGACGTTCGGTCACTATGATGCATAAAGGCAATATTATGAAGTTCACTGAAGGCGCGTTCCGGGATTATGGGTATGCTTTGGCCAAAAGGGAATTTGCTGATGACGTGATTAGTGAGGCCGATCTCTATGATCGCTACCATGGCGAGGCACCTAAGGGCAAGGTTGTGCTTAAAGATCGCATTGCGGACATTATCTTTCAGCAAGTGTTGTTGCGGCCCGACGAATTTGACGTGATTGCCTGTCCGAATTTGAACGGTGATTACCTTTCCGATGCTCTGGCCGCCCAAGTGGGTGGGGTGGGCATGGCTCCTGGTTCCAATTTGTCGGACGAGGTGGCCGTGTTTGAAGCCACTCATGGTACCGCGCCCAAGTACGCGAACCTGGATAAAGTGAATCCGAGTTCATTGATGCTTTCGGCCATCATGATGTTAGAGCACTTGCAGTGGAACGAAGCCGCGAACATGGTGCGGTCGGCTATCGAGCGCACCATCGCGGATCGGGTGGTCACCTACGATTTGGCGCGTCAAATGGAAGGCGCCCATGAAGTCGCCACGTCGGCGTTTGCCGAAGCGATGGTAGAACGGATGTAGCCATTCCGATGGGAATGGTGAACTGATAGGAGGCATATTGCAGTGTTTAAGCGGCGAAAGATTACGGTAATCGGGGCAGGCGCGACTGGAGCGGCCACCGCCCATTTGTTGGCGCTGAAAGAATTGGGCGACATTGTGTTGGTGGACGTGGTCGAGGGAGTGCCGCAAGGCAAGGCGCTCGACATGTGGGAATCGGGTCCGGTGGAGGGGTTTTCGGTCAAAGTGACGGGAACCAATCAATACGACGACACGGCGGATTCCGATATCATCGTGGTGACGGCAGGCATGCCACGAAAGCCAGGCATGAGTCGCGACGATTTATTGAAAATTAATGCCGACATCGTCTATCAAGTGGTAGAAAAGGCTTCGAAAGTATCGCCGAATGCGGTCATTGTGGTCTTGTCCAATCCCGCCGATGTCATGGCTTATGTGGCTCAAAAAGCGAGCGGGTTTGCTCACCACCGGGTGATGGGCCAGGCCGGGGTGCTGGATTCGGCTCGGTTTCGCACATTTTTGGCCGAGGCTCTGGGCGTATCGGTCAGGGATGTGACCGCGTTTGTGATGGGTGGGCATGGCGACGCCATGGTGCCGCTGGTGCGCTACTCGTCGGCGGGGGGGATTCCCGTCGATCGCTTGCTGGACGCAGCCACCTTAGAGAAGATTGTCACTCGAACCCGGGGAGGCGGCGGTGAAGTCTTGGGTTTGATGAACGTCTCGGCGTTTTATGCGCCCGGGTCTTCATTGGTGGAGATGGTGAAGGCGGTCTTGTTGGATGAGCGCCGAATTTTGCCGACCATCAGCTATTTGAACGGGGAATATGGGGAACACAACATTTATGTGGGAGTGCCTGCCATCTTAGGCGGGGCCGGAGTCGAAAAGGTGCTAGAGGTCGATTTCACACCGGAGGAAGCTCAGGCGTTCAAATTGTCAGTGAAATCGGTGCGGGATCCTCTATCCCAATTATCATACTGACTGACGGAGAACGCTTAAATTAGGAGGGAATCGATGAAACAGTACGAGTATATGGCCAAAGGTCGTCTAAAAGAGCGGGGGATTACTGTACCCCCAGGGCGGATTGCGGATACACCGGAAGAGGCGGCCAAAGTGGTAGCGGAAATCGGCCCGTCTGCACTCAAAGCGCAGGTATTGGTCGGCGGCCGAGGGAAAGCCGGAGGCATTAAATTTGCTTCCACTCCCGAAGAAGCGGTCATCCAAGCGAAAGCGATTTTAGGTATGGATCTCAAAGGCTATCGCGTGGATCGCCTTTACGTGGAGGCAAAGCTCGAAATCGAGCGTGAGTTGTATGTGTCGGTGACCACCGACCGCAATGCCAAAAAACCTTTAGTAATGGCATCGGCAGCCGGTGGAGTGGAGATTGAAGAGGTGCAAGATGACCTCATCATTCGCCGCTTAGTCGATCCGGAAGTCGGTGTGCTTCCTTATCTGGGGCGGGAAATTGCCGAAGCCATGAACTTGTCGTTGCCGTTGGCTCGCGAGTTTTCGGAGCTTTTGGTTCGGCTGTATGCCATTTATCGCCAAGAAGATGCTGAACTCGTCGAGATTAATCCTTTGGTCGTGGTTGATGGCCACTTAATTGCCGCCGATGCGCGTCTTAACATCGATGACAGCGCGCTTTTTCGTCATCCTGAGTTCGAATTGGTGGAAGAAGGGTCCGCACTCGAACATACCGTCCACCAATTGGGGCTGGCGTATGTCGAACTCGACGGCGATATTGCGGTGATGGCCAACGGTGCTGGCATGGCGATGGCCACCTTGGATGCGATTCAACATTACGGCGGCCGACCGGCTAACTTTTTGGACGCCGGAGGTGGAGCGGCCGTGGAGCCCACGGCGCAGGCGCTTTCCGTGTTAGTGGGCATGCATCCCAAAGCGATTTTTATCAATATCTTTGGTGGCATTACGCGGTGTGACGATGTGGCTCAAGCGATTTTGCAAGTGCGTCGCAGTCAAGGAATTCCCGTGCCCTTGGTCGTGCGATTGGTCGGCACCAATGAACAAAAGGGTGTAGCCATGTTGGAGGAAGACGGCATCGCCGCCTTCTCGGAGATGTCTGAGGCCGCCCAACGGGTAGTGGAACTAGCCGGAGAGGGGCGTTAGCATGGCGATTTTATTGCGCAGCGAAGATAAGATTATTGTGCAGGGAATCACAGGGAATCAAGGTCGGTTTCATACTGGGCAAATGGTCGCGTATGGCGCCAAGGTGGTCGGCGGGATTTCTCCAGGCAAGGCAGGCCAACAGGTCGAGGGTGTGCCGGTATTTGACACGGTCCGCCAAGCCGTGGCGGCTACCGGGGCTACCGCGTCGGTGGTCTTTGTGCCTGCCGCCTTTGCCAAGGATGCGGCGTACGAAGCCTTAGAAAATGGCATTCGCCTGTTAGTGATGATTCCCGAGCATATTCCGGTTCAGGATTCGATTGACATTGTCACCCGGGCTCAAGCCTTGGGTGCCGTAGTCATAGGGCCCAACACCTTCGGGGTGATTACCCCGGGAGAAAAGACCAAGATGGGGATCATGCCCAATCACATCTATCGGCCCGGGCCTGTCGGAGTTGTGGCCCGGTCGGGCACATTAAGCTACGAAATTGCCTTCAGCTTAACCAATGCAGGGCTGGGCCAGTCGACGGTGGTCGGAATGGGCGGCGATCCGGTGGTGGGTCAGAACTTCATTTCGGTGCTTGAGGCTTTTCATCAGGACCCGGAAACCAAAGCCGTGGTGATGGTGGGGGAAATCGGCGGCAGTGCCGAAGAAGAAGCGGCTGAGTATGTGAAAACGCTCGGCAAGCCGGTGGTAGCCTATCTTGCTGGCCGGGCGGCGCCTCCGGGCAAACGCATGGGTCATGCCGGTGCGATCATTGAACGGGGCCGAGGGACCCTAGACAGTAAAGAACGGGCGCTGACCGCAGTCGGAGTGCGTGTAGTGACCATGCCCTGGGAGGTGGCACCCGCGGTGCGCGAGATCTTGGGTTGACTCGGCGCAGCCGTCCATTGGAGGAGGATCATGGTTTCTCAGGAGTCGCAGCGGGCCTTTTAGACCCAATGAAAGCTAATCCGAGCGGCTAGCTCGATTGAGACGGTGGATTCAATCGCCTGACCTGGCCTGTGAAAAGGCCTTGGCCGGTACCCGGGGGCACGGGTACCGGCTTTTTTGTGAAGTCTTGCTTTTCTCTAGAGAGCAGTCAGACCGCGGTCGAGAGACTCGGGCCGTGGGTTGTTCGCCTATGAGTGGCGATATCGATTGAGTTTGGTGCGGATCAACGCTTCGATTTCCTGCCAATCATCGCTGGACAAACGCTGGATGGCCTCTTTCCAGTCCTTGAGGTCCATGCCGTACGGCGGAACTCCCATTTCGCGCAGTGTATGCTGGTTGAGGATCCCAGCGGAAACCAACAGGGTCAGTGGGGGCACATTTAAGGCTTCCGCCAACCGGACGATGAGCGAGCCGGGCGGAGGCTGGCGGTGACCGCGCTCCATGCGGGATAAGTACGAAGGACTAATCCCTATCTGCGTGGCAAGATCCTCCAGGGATAGCGAATGGCTTTTTCGAAGTCTTCGAATTAACGATCCAAACGATTCTGAACGGTCAGCGTACATATCCATCATGTCCTTATCCTATCTGGAAAATTGCCAATAGGCAATTGCAGACAAATACTGCCAAGAAATTTGCATTCCGACAAAAATATGGCTATGATTTTGCCAAATAGGCAAAGGTGATGGGCAATGGCAATATTACGTGTGAACGTTGCGGCGTTCCGCCAATTAATGGAACACCATGGATGGTCAGAGCGAGATCTGTCGGAGCGTATGGGTCTTGCCTATTCTTACGTCAATCGTGTATTGGCGGGAAAGCGTCAGCCGGGATCGAAGTTTGTTGCAGGTGCGCTAGTGATCGGGATGACCATGGACCAGGCGTTTGTGATCGACCAATCGACACCGCGGCCGGATCATCCGACCTAATGACCTTCGGTACCCAGCCATCCCCAATCATGGCGTCTACTCCAAGTCGTCTCGACTTTCGTGTATGATAGGAGGTAAGATTTCGATCACGGGATGAATTCGATGGGGGGTGGTGCGGTGAAGCTGCAGGTGGTAGGAATCAATCATGTCACCGCCCCGGTGTCAATTCGGGAACAAGCAGAGATGAGTTCGGAAGAGATTTTGGCTGGGTATAGGACGCTAGCCGGATTGCATGCAGATGGTGGTGTAGTGGTTCTTTCCACGTGCAACCGTACCGAGTTCTATGTTGCCGGAGCGTTAACCTTAGCGGACATTCTGACTTGGTGGGAACAGTGGAGCGGAGTAGAACGCGGGCAATTGTCCGAATATCTCTACTGGCTCCAGGACGATCAGGCCATCGACCATCTTTTTAGAGTTGCCGCCGGGGTCGATTCGATGATTATCGGTGAACCCGAGATCTTGGGACAAGTAAAGGCCGCGTACCAGTTGGCCCAAGATGGCGGAGTGGCTGGAGTGTTACACCGGGTGTTTCAGACTGCCCTGAGAGTAGGCAAGCGGGCACGGACAGAGACCGCCGTCAGCCAAAATGCCCTGTCGCTGGGCCATGTGGTGGTGGAACTGGTCGAACGAGTATTTGGCCAGGTCAGCGGACTCAAGGTGTTGATTCTAGGCGCGGGCGACATGGCCGGGCTAGTGGCCCGGCACATTCACAGCGCCGGAGTTTTGGGAATCCAGATCGTCAATCGAACGCCCAGTCGAGGCCGATCCTTGGCGAAGGAAGTAGGCGGGGAAGCTTATGGTTTGGACGACCTCGAGGGCTTGTTGGCCGGAGCCGATGTGATCATCGCGGCAACCAAGAGCCCGGAGATTTTGGTGTCTGAACAAGTCGCCAGGAAGGCGTTTCGCGAGAGCGAACACCGTCTTCGCTTCTTTTTCGATCTTTCCGTTCCGAGGAACATTGATTCGGGCGTGCGGCGGAGCGGGCGGGAAGTGTTTGTCTATGACATTGATGATGTACGCTCCGTAGTCGAAAAGAATCAGGCCGAGCGTAGACGGGAGGCCGACGCGGTCGATCGCATCGTCCGCGAAGAGGTGGTTCAATTTAGAGAGGCTCTGAGGGCGACCGATATCGGGCCTTTGATTCGCGGCCTGCGAGACCGTGCTGAGGAGATTCGAGTCGCAGAGCTATCCCGGGTGATGACACGGTTAAATCATTTAGACGATGACGAACGCGATCTGATAGAACAAGCGACGCGGCTTATGATCAATAAAATTTTGAATGAGCCCATGGTGAGTATGCGCAAATGGGCGGCTCGGGGTGACCATGAGAGAGTGGACATGGTCGTAGACCTTTTTCATTTGCGGCCCGAGGTCGAGGCCAAGACGCGGGCTATCATGGCTGAACGTCGTCTTGGCTCGTCAGGATAGCACCGTGTTGCGCGCCCTAATCACCGTGTTTTATCTTGTCGGTGCGGTATTTTCTGTGGCCGGATTTTACCGCCCCCGCCGTTTAATTTCGGCGACCGTCGTGACCGCCGTCAGTTGGGGGTTGTTGACGTTCTATTTGATTTATCTGGGGATGGCGGCGGCAGAACTCCCGGTCACCGGTTTCGGGACGTGGCTGGCGGTTTTGGTGTGGATTATCGCTGGCATGGCTTTGATGGCGGTGTGGGTCTTTGGTGGACAGTATCGCGCCTTGTCAGGGTTTTTATTACCGGTGGGCGCCGTTTTTTGGTTGGCGGATCTCGGTGTGGCTGACCGGGTACAGCGGATGCCGCTTTCGGGGTGGCTTCCGTTGCATATTGTGGCCGCGACCTTGGCGGTGGTGGCACTGTTGTTGGCGGCCATATTTGGGCTGATGTATACCGAAAAAGAACGGGAACTTCGCAAAAAGTCCGTCGAGGTATTTTATTACCGTCTCCCCGCGCTTCAAGAAATGGACCGTTGGAGCTCGCGTTTGGCGGGACTGGGGCTGGGGTTGTGGCTGGTAGCGTTAGCCGCGGGCGCACTGTCTGCGAGGCAGGTCGCGAGGCCGCCGATGGATCCGCTGGCGGCGGGGTGGTCGCTATTTACAGCGGTGATGTATGGGTTTTACTTCATGATGCGCAGTGCCTTTGGGTGGAGAGGGCGTCCTGCTGCGGTAATGTTGATGGTCCTATTTTTAGTCGTGCTTATCAATTTTTTGACGCTCAATTTACACTGGATCGTCGCCAGTTCCTTTCATTTTTGAAAACGTCCAGAAAATCGGCGAAAAGGAGACGATAAGGTGGCGAGTTTGCGGATTGGAACCCGGTCCAGTCCATTGGCCATGGTGCAGGCCATGGAAGTGCAGCGGGCCCTCGAGTCCCGGGGCCATCAGACGGAACTGGTTCCATTTCAAACCCGAGGGGACCAGATATTAGACCGAGCGCTGGACCAAGTAGGGGGCAGCGGAATATTTACCACGGAGTTAGAATCGGCTCTGCGTGCCGGGGACGTGGACTTGGCCGTGCACTCGCTTAAAGACCTGCCCACGGAACTGCCCCCAGGCTTGGTGGTGGGGGCCTATTCAGCCAGCGAGGACCCCCGCGATGTGTTAATCGCGGCACGACCGATTGAAGGATTCGACCAAATTCCTCCCGGTGCTCGCATCGGAACTTCGAGTGTTCGCCGACGGGCATTCTTACGCGATCTTCGCGAAGACCTGGATGTGGTCGCCGTTCGCGGAAATTTGACTACCCGCTTCCGAAAAATGGAGGAACAGGCCTGGTATGGCCTCATCTTGGCCGCGGCCGGGGTTCACCGCCTGGGCTGGAAAGATCGGATAGGGCTCTATTTGGATCCTAAGGTCTTTGTACCCGCACCGGGACAAGGGATTGTGGCAGTCGAAGTGCGTTTGGATGACCCCGAAGGGTTGAAGTGGGTTGAGGAGGCGGTGGGAGACGCACAGAGCGCGGTTCGGGCACGCGCTGAACGTTCAGTGCTCCACGCGTTGGGGGGTGGCTGTCAAATGCCTTTAGGCTGTTATGCGACGTGGATTTCGCGAACCGAGGTTTCGTTAATGGCTAAATGGGTGGATGGCCAAGGTCACGTTACGTTGGCTGGGATTTCAGGAAGCAGCCAAGACCCCGAGGGCTTGGGGCGACGACTCGCCGAACGCTTAAGCCAGGCTGGGAATTGAGCCTGGATGCCTATGTCGATTCCAGACTTGACTTTGGTGGCCATGCCACCGGCAATGAACATAGGATGGTTGAGCGCGGAAGCGCTCTGGGCTTTGGAGCAGAGTGAAGTGATTGTTGCGCCCTTGCCGGTAGAACGCTTTTACGGGCCCGACTCTGGATGGTGGCAGAAAATTACCTGGTCTGACTCCCCCGCAGGGGTGATTGCGAAGGGGTTGGAGGAGCAGCAGCGAGTGGTCTATCTGTACCCTGAGGGGGGAGGCCCAGCCTCCGTCTGGCAAATGTTGGATCAGCATCCGCAATGGCTCAAATGGATTAAACGAACAGCGCGAGTCTGGCCGATAACGCTGGCGGCCGACTGGTGGACGGACCCGAAAGAGCTGGGCGGGCGATGGCAGTTGCTGGCCGAAGACGACCAAAAGCGTCCGTCGATGTCGGTCTCGGTCGCCTCTTCGGAACAACATCGCCCATGGTTGCCGGCATCGCTGGCTCAGAGCATCGTGGTTGAGACGATGAGGGTAAAATCGTTGTCTCGACCATCTTGGTGGAGCACCCGTCCATTGTATGGCATCCGGTTGTTGGTGCTGCGTGAAGGGGAAGGCGCTGTTGGAGCCATCCGGGATCTTAGCCACTGGGGCGCGGAAGTGGCCCTCGAACCTATCTTGACGATTGAGCCGGCGCCCTTGAACGAACAGTGGTGGCGAAGCCTGGCACCGTATCAATGGACGATTTTTACTAGCGCCAATGCCGTCCATTTTACGATGCGAGCGCTTAGAACCCGCCGATTAGAATTGGCGCGGTTTGGCGGCAAAGTGGCCGCGGTGGGATCAGCGACGGCGCGGGCGCTGGCCGAGTATGGCGTATTTGCGGCGTTGCAGGCGAAGGATTCATTCGACCAAGAAGGTCTTTTGCAGGCCTTTGAAAGTGAACCCTTGGCAGGAGCTCGGGTCCTCTGGTTCACCGGAGACCGTAGTCGTCCCCGGTTGAGTGACGGCCTCAAGGCACGGGGCGCAGACGTCGATATGGTGCCAGTGTACCAAAATTGCCAACGGCCGTTGTCGCAGTGGGCAGTGAGCCAAATTCACGCGAGGAGCGTGCATGGGCTCTTGTATTCTTCGTCGTCTTTGGTCAGCGAACTGCTAAACCAACTGGATGATGGTACCATAGAGGTGTTGCGTCAGATCCCTGGTTTTAGCATCGGTCGCCAGACCTCATTAGCCCTTCGCAAGGCGGGATTGCTGGTTTCGGGGGAAGCGCCTCGCGCGAGTTGGCACGAGTTGGCGCAAACGGTGGCACGATACTTCGAACATGATCATGATAAGAGGTGAGGCGGTTTATGTTTCCAGTCGACAGGCCGAGACGGCTTCGAGCCAGCGCTGCATTGCGCGATTTGGTGCAAGAGACCCGGTTGACCGTAGGACAGTTGATTTATCCGATGTTTATTCGATTTGGCAGCGACCATAAGATTCCGATTCGTTCGATGCCTGGAATTTACCAGTGGTCGATTGATCGCGCTCTTGAGCACCTGGCCGTGGTGCAGGAGATGGGAGTCCGCTCGATCTTGCTGTTTGGCATTCCCGAACATAAGGATGCGATGGGACGAGAAGCGTATGATCCAGAAGGCATCATTCAGCAAGCGCTACGCGCGTTTAACGAGCATTTTCCCCAATTGACGTTGATTGCCGACCTTTGTCTATGCGAGTATACCGACCATGGACACTGTGGCGTGGTGAAAGACGGTTGGATTCAAAATGACGAGAGTCTCGAATTATTGGCCCGAACCGCAGTGCAACAAGCGTTGGCTGGAGCGGACATCGTGGCTCCGTCAGACATGATGGATGGGAGGGTAGCTGCGATTCGCGCCGCTTTGGACGGGCATGGCTTGATCAATACGCCGATTATGTCCTATGCCGCCAAGTATGCCTCTGGGTTTTACGGACCATTTCGGGAAGCTGCCGAAAACACCCCAGAGTTCGGAGATCGTCGCACCTATCAGATGAACCCTGCAAACCGTCGCGAAGCGATAAGGGAGGTCGACCTCGATATTGCCGAAGGAGCCGACATCGTGATTGTGAAGCCGGCAATGCCCTATTTGGATATCTTAAGTGATATCAAAGGCCATGTTTCGGTGCCGGTTGCCGCTTATCAGGTCTCCGGAGAATATTCGATGATTCAGGCGGCGGCGGGGCATGGCTGGATCGACGCGAAGAGGGTGGTAGAGGAATCGCTGCTATCGATTCGCCGTGCCGGAGCTGACCTCATTATCACCTATTTTGCTCCTCAATACGGGCAATGGCGACAGCAAGGGATGTGATTTTGCGCCTCTTAGGTGGAGATCTGAGCTGAGGTCACGGTTTAGTTGCCGAACAGGTATACAGGGATAAAGGAGGGGTTGGGATGCAAGAACGACAAGGTAGCGATGGGGCTCGTCGGGTGCACAACGAAGCGGTGGCTCTTTATGACATGAACGCGGACGATATGCTCCATGCCACGGGTCATGTGGTGGCCGATTCGAGTCTGGGAACCATTTTAGATCCGCTACAGGCGAAATGGCGCGGACAACTCATCACCCAAGAGCACTAAGATGGCGCAAATTAGGCTCATGGACCCGGATTAGAGCGAGACGGAGAAGGGAATGGGGATGGATCAAGCGTTGCAAGCGCGAATGCGTCAGATTCCCGCGATTCAGGAACTCTATCGACAATTGCAGTGGGAACGTCCGACGGTGTGGCAGAAGGAGGGGCTGAACCAGGTATTAGTCGAAGTGCGCGAGGAGGTCCGGAACGGTCAGGCGGTGCCGGTGTTGGATCGACTGCTGGAACGCATTCGGGATGCGGCCCAAAACTTGGCGACGCCTAGCCTGCGCCCGGTGATTAACGCCACCGGAGTGGTGATTCACACAAATTTGGGACGGAGTCCGCTGTCGCAAGAGGTGATGGATCGCGTGCGCCAGGTGGCGTCTGGATATTCTACGTTGGAATATCGCTTGGACCAAGGGGTGCGCGGGTCGCGCCACGATCATGTAGGTGCCTTGCTTCAGCAGCTAATCGGCGCTGAAGCAGCGATGGTGGTGAATAATAATGCCGCCGCGGTGCTTTTGGCACTGTCGCAATTGGCCAAAGGGTATGAAGTGATCGTGTCTCGGGGTCAACTGGTGGAAATTGGGGGCTCATTCCGCATTCCTGAGGTGATGGCAGCGTCCGGGGCTCATCTAATCGAAGTGGGGGCGACCAACAAGACCCATTTGGAAGATTACCGGCGGGCTGTGTCGGCTGAGACTCGGGCGATTTTAAAGGTGCATGCCTCAAACTTTCGCATGGTTGGATTTACCGAGCAGCCGACGACCGCCGATTTGGTCACTCTGGCCCATGAACATGGCTTGGTCATGCTGGAGGACTTAGGCAGTGGGGTCGTAGATGCCTTCTCGCTTGGCGGATATGTTGAACCTTCGGTGCGCGAAGTCCTGGCCGCCGGAGTGGATGTCGTCACGTTTTCTGGAGACAAACTGCTGGGAGGACCGCAAGCCGGGCTGATTGTCGGACGACGTAAATGGATCGATGGCATGAAAAAGCATCCTTTGGCGCGAGCGCTTAGGGTGGACAAGATGACGCTCACGGCCTTGGAGGCGGTAATTCGGCTCTATTTAGAGGGGAGGCAGGGGGAACTGCCGTTGTGGCAAATGTTGGATGCGAACCCCTTAGAGTTACGCACCCGGGCCCGTCGTCTGGTCGCTCGGTTGCGACGAAATCTTCCTGAACTGATCGAGGTCGTGGCTGAGCTCGGTGTTTCCGCGGTGGGAGGTGGGTCTATGCCCGGAACTACGCTGCCGACGTGGGTTATCGCGCTGAGCGGCGGCGGAAGACCCGTGCATTACTTAGAAGCGGAACTCCGTCGCGGACCGATGCCCGTCATTGCTCGGATTCACGAGGACCGTCTTCTCTTTGACCTGCGAACGGTCCTTCCCCACCAAGAAAGCGCCTTGCGGCAAGCGATCCTCGCGGCGGTGGGCGCGATCTACGAAAAAAATGAGCAGTGATAGGGTGCTCGGATAGGGACCATTTAGCTGCTAGTTGGGTCCGCTTTGGCTACCAAAATTTTGAGTAGCGCTGCCAGCACCGTGTCTCCGGTCGACTTTTTAGTTTCGATCTGAAAAGTGACCAAGCCACCACGTTCTGCCCGGTCTTCGCGAACGACCACTTCGGTTTCTACGTGGATTGTGTCGCCGATGAAGGTTGGCCCGGTGAAGCGTACGCGATCCATTCCATAAAATGCCACGACTAAGCGAGGCTCCATGATTAACAGGCCGGAGGTAATGGCCAGAATTAACAAGCCATGCGCAACGCGCTGGCCAAATATGCTGTGCGCTGCATAGTCGCTATCGGTATGGAGGGGATACCAATCCCCGCTAAGACTGGCAAACAGGACAATATCCGTCTCGGTGATGGTGCGGGCGCGGGTTGTGGTGTGGTCTCCAAGGTGCAGTGCCTCAAATGGTTTGGTTAACATCGAATGTCTCCTTATGTGGTGTGGTCTCGTTGCTTCGGCTCGACGGCGTTTTAGGGCCACGGGCTCGGACATAATCTGAGCCCGTGGGCATATGGCTATAGTAGGCCAAGCCGAGGGGGCTGTCAGCGGTCATGAAAGGGAAAGTCACACTATTTTTTTTGATGGTATTTGCGGCGATCCAAATCTATTTTGCCCGTCAGCCAATGACGCATCAAGTCGTTGGCTCCACTTGGATCGAAGTCAGTCGACAGGCAGGGGCGATCGTAGAGCGCCAACAAGGCTACTATCTGATTGCTGGCCACCGGGTGTACCAACTGCATGCCAACTCAGTGCACGTGGTGGCAAAGCCTCTTCAGGTGTCGTGGGAAGTGGTTCCTAGGCCGACTGGGTTTGGCACTTGGCAAGTGGCTTATACGCGTCAAGGGATGCCGGTAATCGGCAGTGGTCAGGCGGTATTTCCGAGTAGTCACGGCACGCAAGTGATATGGAAGGATCCTAGCAGTGGTCTGCTCTATCAGAGTCAGGGAGAAGGAGACGGCTTAAGCCCTTATGCCAGTTACTTGCGAAGCGTTGGGCGCATTCTCTGGGCGCCCGACGGTGCTGCCGTGGCCGTCGAGGCGGTTGGACCTCAAGGCGCTGGGGTGTATGTCTTTGACGGGGACAAAAATCAAACCGTTCTAAGAACTCCCTCACCGATCCAGGATTTCGGCTTCACCCGACAAGAGACGGTGTTGGCGGCGCTGCGGCGCGGGAAAATTTTGTGGCAGGGCCACCCGAGGGTAAGCCTACCCGGATTAAGTCGCGCCTCGGTCGATAATGGAGTGGCCAGTATCTGGGGCATTCACCAGTCTCAGACGGTGTTGTGGGAGGACGGTCGAATCCGCATGCGAAACCGACCCGACGTCACCTATGTGGGCAGTGCGGAATTTTCCGAAAACGGTTCCGACGTTGCCGTTTTGGCTGAGAATAGCGAGGGTAAAGGGGAACTCTATTTAGATGGTCCGACCCATCAATGGTCCTTGCGCCTGCCTTATGACATTGCCATCAGGAACTACCACTTGGACGGGTTTTTAGGCAACCGTTGGGTGTTGGTTAGCGTCGACTCGGGTCACGACCGCGGAACCTACGCTTGGTGGGTGAATGCCTTGTAGCCCGCTCAGCACCGGAACGACACCCAGCGGCCAACCTACGGCGCTGAAGGGGAAGTCCGAGCGGGCTCGGCAGTCGAACGGGCAATGGGGCGCTAGGCGGCAGTTCCGTCAGTCTAAAACGGGTCCACCAGACGCTAAAACATCTGGCGACGATTGGGGACCTTCCCCTGGCCAAAGGCGCAGCCATGCATGCCATTCGCCGGGGGCTGATTGTGGCTGGGGTGTCTGACGCGGCCACCGCGCATTTAATTCGATGGAAACCAAAACCAGGGCCTAATCCTAACCTCTATCGGGGAAAGCATTGCTATAGCCATCCGCTCCAGCCGGGGGCATTACCGCAACAGTCCCGGCGGCCGAGACCGTCCACCTAATCCCTGCCAGCCAGACTGAAGATCAGGCGGTCTGGGACGCCTAGCCATTTCTCGCCGACTGGGCCGCGAAGGAAAATCTTGCCGCTCGTTTTGCCGCCGATATGGCGACAACGAAGGGCGTGATAATTCGCTCTCACATCGGCGATAAAATTGGCAAGCCCTAGGATTCATGCGGTTTGGGGTGGTGGGCGAACCAGGGATCGAACCTGGGACCCCCTGCTTGTAAGGCAGGTGCTCTACCGCTGAGCTATTCGCCCTTAACCGCTTATACTATATCGTGGAGGGGGATTGGTGTCAAATCCTTGGCAGCCGTAGGTGACTTCCGGCGGAGTTGATGGCAATCCTTCCGGTCGAGGTCCAAGAATTCCGAGGAAGCGGTGATGAGAGCGTGGGCTCACTTTTCTCGCGAAAATGCCCAAAAGAGGGCCGGGGTGATTCGAAGGCTGGATCGAGATACCACAGAACCTTGAACCTGGGGTCAGCATCTTTGGGTTTAGACCCAACCAAGCATTTTCAGATGCCGATCTTTTTTGCAGTAGCGGCTGCATCGCGGATCCATGAATGGGAAAGAAGTCAAATTGCTTGGCCGAGATGCCAACGATTTCAAAGGCAAAAATCGCTTAAAAGTTTAGGTTGACAGATGAGTGCGGTCCGTGGCATAATGACGCTCGTGGCAGTTAACCGATAGTCGATGAAAACTAAATACGCGGAGGCGTGGTGTAGCCGGCCTAACACGCATGCCTGTCACGCATGAGATCACGGGTTCGAATCCCGTCGCCTCCGCCATCGATGCCGCGGTAGCTCAGTCGGTAGAGCAGAGGACTGAAAATCCTCGTGTCGGCGGTTCGATTCCGCCCTGCGGCACCATAATTTAAATTCCTGCAATTGATGCAGGTTTTTTTGTGTTTTGATCGCGGTCTGTGCTGGACGAGGATAGGATTACAATTCTCCGAGGCGTGGTCAGATGCGAAGGACTCACGCAGAAGCCGCTGCATCCTAGGCGTCGTTATCAGTGGAGCACGAACGGGACGCTTCTATCAATTCCTCGTCAAAGCCTCTCCGTCCTCAGCGCGGTGACATCGCCAAACAGCCGACCGTCTCGTCCTAACTGGTGGAATTTAGGCGGGGGAGTTGAGACCATTCATCGACTGGTAGAAAGCGCGAGTTCGGTTGACGCGAGATCGCAGATACCAATAAGACGTTTGCTAAGCCTCTGGGATACACGCGTCTCAGCGGGTGGAGGCTTCACGATTTAAAACGGGGCCTATTGGCCCTTGATTTTTGACCGCCTAAGCTCTACAACAAAAGTAGCTCGCTTGCAGAGTGTACCCAAACGGGCAGGGCAGGATCGGAAAAGGAACTGCCAAAGACGGAAGGGTATTTCATGATCCACACCGAGATGACCGATGCTTGGGGCCTTCGCTATCCCATTGTGGGTGCTCCTATGGTGGCGGTTGCCGACGGTCGGCTGGCCGCGGCTGTCGCCTCTGCCGGAGGACTGGGCATGATCGGCATTGGCAATCAGTCTCCAGAGTTTATTCGAGAACAGTCAGAAGTGGCGCGGAGCGGTGGTGCGTTTGGCATTGGCCTCTCGGTCTGGACCCTGGAGAAACGTCCGGACTTGCTGGAGGCCTCTATCGCCCAGCATCCTGATCTCTTAGCGTTATCCTTCGGAGAGACTGCACCCTACGTTCCTCTGGCGCATGCCGCCGGGATTCGAGTGGCCGCTCAGGTGTCGAGTCGTCAGCAGGCGCTGGCTGCAGAGCGCGCTGGGGTGGACGTCATCGTAGCGCAGGGCGGGGAGGCTGGCGGCCATACCGGGGATGTCGCGACTTTACCGCTGTTGCAAATTGTCTTAGAGACCGTGAAGGTACCCGTGCTGGCGGCGGGTGGGATTGGTTCGGCCGCCGGAGTAGCCGCCGCGTTAGCTGCGGGGGCAGCCGGAGTTTGGCTGGGCACGGCGTTTCTCGCCTGTCCCGAAGCGCTTCACAACCAGGCGGCGCGTTCCAGGCTCTTGGAAGCCAACGAGACAGAAACGATGAGAACCCATGTTTTTGATGTCCTTACCCATGTTGACTGGCCGGATGAATATGCGGGCAGGGCTTTGACCAACCCGTTTCTATTGCAGTGGCAGGGAAATCCTCAATTTCAAACATCCAACCAAGCGGTCGAGCAATTTCGATCCGGGCGCGGCGACTACCAAGTGGACTATATCTACGCGGGCCAGGGCGTGGGGTTAACCACATCAGAGCAATCGGCGGCAGACATCGTCAGAGAACTTGGCGAGGGCGCCGAAATAAAGTTGCGGAATCGGATGCGTCAGCTTTTGGGTGAGCCGGTTTCTTCCTAACCTAGGGAGCTTAAAGATGTGCTTTTCGATGGTGAGGTCAGAGGCATTGGTAAGTTCTGACCGGGCATGATAGGCGAACGAAGGCAATCCGTGGATAGGTGAGGGGGAGGAGTGGCCTGCTGTGAATGGCCACCCTATCTGCGCTTAGGGTTCAGACTCTGGCTCGACCGCTTGATGCGGGAATAGCGCATTCATTCCTGTGAGTTTCTTTCGGTTATCGCCCGACACTCCTTCGCATGAAAAAGTCAATCTAAGTCGTCTTGCGATGGCCGGGTTTACGGCCAAAGCCTGGTCGACTGTTCCTTAGAATGGATCGATGACATTCGATTGGCAGATCAGAGACCAAATCCACGTTGTTTTAGCGGAAGATATTTTAATGTTTGGGGAACCATAGGGGGGGTTCTGGGAGCCTTGTGGCTTTCGACGCTCATTGCGATATACTTCGAGTCGAATCTCATTTAGCTAGGCAATGTGCACCTCAAGATCGAACGAGTTCGCCATCGTTTTCGATATGTTGCCTTTCTTTGGCGGCGACGCACTGCGTAGGATCCAAAGTGGATTATGAGCATGATAGACGGCTATCCCCATGGGGGATACCAAGGTGTTCGATGATGGTCTCATCGGGTTCGAGAGGATGCTAGAGACTCTCCGGGGTTAGGGGACATCTGTCAAAATGGGTTGTTGGACAGGCTGTGACGGGCGTTATCGCGTAAAGCGTGGGGCTATTTCGAAGAGCAATCCACCCTTTTGACCGAAAGGTTACGTTTGTTATGACGGAAGAATCGTCAGAAATAATGACCCGAGGCGAAGGAGTTTTGCTGGCGCAGCTTGATTGCACTCGCTGTAAAGGTATGATTAAGTTGGGAACGTTATAATGGTTGCTCTTTTGGGGCGTTTTCAGAGGAAGCCCGATTTAGAGACGTCTTTTATGGTCGGAACCCATACTGGGTGACCGATCCATAATGGTTTGGACGGAGTCTAGGTGGTCTAAACCAGTGGATAGGTCGACTCATCTCAGCGGCTAATTCTATAAGAGCAGCGCGATGGGACGAAACATGAACGGGCTGGCGGCTACCTTTGGATTTGGAATGGCCATTGGCACCCACGTGCCGCGCAGTTTGAGGTCGATAAATAGGGATGCTATGGTGATTTGTCAGGTTGGTGTCCTTTCGCCACGGCAACGAGGGAGCAATCGATAATGATACGGGCCTATGTCTTATTTGTCCTCGCAGGATTTGCCGAGATCGGCGGGGGATACTTGGTTTGGCAGTGGTTGAGAAATGGTTGGTCGTTCTGGATTGGCCTTTTAGGCGGGCTTCTACTCTTTTTTTACGGAGTGATTGCGACCCGGCAAGAGTTCGGTTCGTTTGGCAAGGTTTATGCGGCTTATGGAGGAGCGTTCATAGTCTTATCCGTTTTCTGGGGATGGGGGATCGATCATCGACGTCCGGATGTGACGGAGTGGGTCGGTGCAGGGATATGCTTGATTGGAGTGACGGTGATGCTTTGGAAACACTAAGGGCCGCTTTGGAGGGCGTCCCGTTGTCCTTCATGCGTTTTCGGGGTTCCTGCGGATCGCCATGGTCTTCTGTGATTGATGCTGGCCCCAGAAACTTAGACCATCTGGAAGACTCTCAAATGTTGCATGGACTCCTCGATGAAAACATAGACTTCGCCGTTCAAGGTACAAGTGACCTTAGAACGCTTCAAAGAAGGAAACACCGTGACGGAGATGGTTGCCAAATACGACATTCACCCGGGACCATGGCATCGCTAAAAGCGCTTAGCCCGGGACGGCGTTTCGCGTTCAGCTCTGAAGAACGTAATTTGGAAGTGCCTCTGGGTACCACGTTCGAGAATGTGCAAAACAAATTCTCGCAGCCAGGCCGGGATCGCTGCACGGCACTGTGAAATAATCAATAATGGGATCGTATGAGTGGCCGCCTCCACCTGGGGGAGTGGACAACCCTCGGAGACCGTGCGATGATGAATCGGATCGACTCGCATCTATCAGCGCGTGACGGGGGATTTTGTTGCGCTTCCGGAGGGTCGGTGACGGCCAACCCAGAAAAATTGCATGCCGATACCTATCTCAATCATCAAAGTTCTTGTGCGTCCGTGGCAGAGCAAACGGCAGCCGAGGCCGAGGCGCTCGATGCCTGGTTCATCGCTCTCCTCGTCTGGTTTGGGCCCGTGATGGAGGCCTTGCTCGGATTTCCGACCCCCGCAAACCCGAGCGCATCCAGCACCAACGGATCGTGGTGCTGGTCTTCGGGGTCCCGCTGTTTTTAACCCAGTGGACGTCCCGACGCGAGGGCAATCGTCAAGTGACGGAACCGAAATCAGAGACGACGCTCCAAACGGCGTTCCCACAATGGAACAGCGTGCCGCACATGGATACGGTGGCCAACGTGTTGGAAAAGATTCCGCCGGGCGCGGTGGAAGCGGTCCTGACAGACATCATTAAAGACTTGCTGCACCACCGGCGGAATGTCCCATTTTGGGGGCTCGCCTATGATTCGTCGGCGTTGTGCTTGGGAACCCATAAGGATCCTGGACCGGGACCTTGGCATGGTTTGCGGCGACTACCATGGGCAGCTACCACACAGGCCTGGAATTTCGCTGGGGTGCGGTTCTCAAGCGACCGCGACGACGTTCTGGACGGAATTTGTGTTACTGCCATACTGCCAGCCAGGAGAAGGAGCAGGATGGTGAGCGATGCAAATCTGCCCCAGTAGGATATTGGAGTTCGGATGCCATGTTGCATAGAGAATGGTCGGCAGGAGAAAGGGCACGAGAAAGGGCAAGAGAACCAGCCAGTCGAAACGGGAACCTTTGGATGAGGGGAAATGGGTCGTGATCTCCAGCGCTGTCGACCCGGTGGCGGTCGGGCACCTTGTAGAGACCTTAAGGTACCTCACCGACACCGGGGATGATGCTGGCGGGACCCTATACGACCTGAAAGTCCAAAGTCAAGGCGAAACCGCACCACCCTGAGGATGCACATCCAACGTAATCGTGCGACAATGGTGTCGACGGGAGGTGCCTTGATGAAACGATCGTCAGAGCTCAAGGCGTATTTGACGCATGGTGATCCAGTGGTCCGACGCACAGTGTTACGTTATTTTGCGGGGTCGGTCTCGGACGACCCGGATCTCATGGTTCGGGTGTTAGATCTTTTGCCCACAGTAGACGTGCGCGAGCAGCGGTCAGTGCTGGTCCAGTCCCGCCGCTTTATGCAAACGCCCGCGAGTATTGAGCGCTTGGGCGAGATACTCATCAGTCAACCGCAATTGCGTGATCTGGCCGAATCGTTATTTTTGTTATCAGCGCCCATATTGCTTTCATCCTATTCGGAGCTTTTCTCTGCACTTTCCCATAAGGGGGGTCAAGTGGCGCGAAAAAGGCTTGAATTGTTGCAAAAAGACAGCCAGGAGTTGCTCGCCCGGTTGGAGGGTTATGCGGATCAGGGTAATCAGTCGTGGAATGAGACGGGCCACCAGGATGCGATGTATCTGATCCGCGAGTTGGCGGGCCGTGAAGACGCTCCTTGGGGCATCCTAGCCTCCTGGGCTTTCGACCGAGGCCATGACGAGGTCAGCTATCGGGAAATACTGGGCGTGACCGCCGTTGGCTATGGGCCGTTTGAGAAAATGGCGGAACGGCTGTTGGACAATTTTGCCGCGGAGAATGATCTGCTCAACGAGGAAACCGAACAGACGCTGACGGTGTTAGCTACACCCGAACTCGTGCAAACGATTGTGTAGCGATATCCAGCCGAGCCTTGGGAGGTGCGGCTATGGCTGGGAGGGATCGTTGCTCGATTCAAACATCCGATGTCGGAACTAGCCCTCTTAGCGATGCTACCGCATGAGCCCGACCCCTCCCTGCGTCTGGATTTGGCTATGGGATTATGCGATCTCTATAGCATTGAGTCGATGGAGGTGGTGAAGGGAGTCATCGCCGAGGACTGTTGGCCGGACGTGGTCGACCTCATGGAGGCAGCGTATACCAATGCCGTGGTCAATGGGTGGCACGACCCGGACATGGCGAATTGGCGGAAGGCAGTTCAGGAGATGGATAATCGATCGGTTGATGCCACGGAAGAAAGGGACTAAGCGGATTGCCCGGGCGAGGATCTGGAGCCACGGCAAAGTGGAAGGCAAATCCTCTGGGAAATGGACCCAATTTTGCTGCTGGCTGAGGTGTCACTCGGCGGACGACGTAAAGCACGAAAGCCCATCATCTCCCATATGGTCGGAGGGGGTACAAGTTCGGTCAGCCGTAGGCGGGGATGGAGGTAATCCTGGGAGTGGTCCGATGGTTCGAGACGACCTTGGCCAAAAGTGGCGGATGGGTAGGGCACAGTGTTTTGGACCTCGCAAGCCTGGACGGTTAGCGACACAAATAACGGCTTCCTAATCCGGTGGATGCTTCGGTGCGGGCACCCCCACCGGAGTCTTGTCGGCCTCATCTTCTGGACCCATGGAATTTTGCCGTAGTGGCGTCTCGAGGGAATTGTGGGTTCGGAACTCGCACATCTCCAACGCGAAGTCTTTCGCGCATGCCGTAAATATTAAGGGAAAGAGCCGCCATCCGTTTTGAGTGGGAGAATGCGACGGATCCGGTTTAGGCAGGTATTGAAGGCCACGGACGCCCTGCCCACTTGCTGTCGTCAGCCGACGCCGCTCTAATCCTTCTCACGAAGGTCTCGGCATTGGTTTTATGCCAGGCGTTTAGGGGTCGGAACGGCGGTCCATGGGCAGCAGTGGGGTTCCTAAACTTACGGCAAACGGTAACATCATTTGCGTCTGCTTGTCCCTCATGAGGTGCATCGTCCCGCCTAGGCCACCGAAACGCGCCGACTTTTGTTGGGCTTCTTCGGATGCGGCTTTAATTTTTGCAGTCAAATCTTGGATTTCCAACTGATCGACAGATCGACAGATCGACAAACGCAATCATCGCGGTGAAGTATTTGTCCCAAGGAAGATGGTAGGGCTCAGGAAACGCCATCATCGATTTGCGAAAGGCAGCCAATAAGCCGCTCCTGTGGAGCATGGTCGCTGTGTCCCAAAACTCGGGCAAGGTGTCCAAGAATTCTTGGTCCTTCATCACGCTAGAAATCTTCAAGCCTTCGTTGAGCACGTGACCCACCAGGTCCGCATGTTTGACCATCCCGATAGCTCTTAGGTCCTTAGTCATGACATCAGTGGTCTCTCGGTCGCTCGCGGCTGCCGCAAGTCTCGCCAAGTTGTCTGGACGCATCTGCTCAATGAAATCGGTAGACTGTGCAGGTAATCCACCACTACCCCAATGACTGCGACCGGCTTAATAGTGGCAGCAAACCCTTGGAATAGGCCAAGAAATCCAGGATTCGGTCGAGTAGTCCCGATTTTTCCATTTCCACCAACAGATCGGCATAAGCGGGCAGAGCCTATATCACCGCGAGGCCCGCATCCTCGGCAATGGTGTCCCCAGGGGTAAATAGGGTCACTTTCTTTGGGCCGCCCCCGCCATGGGGTTCCAGCCAATGGCCAAAGGACCGCATGACCTCGACCGATGGTCCTTCAGAAGCGGCCTCGGCCGTCGGTACCGAGTCTTGAGACATGGTACCTTGATGACAGCGCGCCGATTCCACTACCCGGGCCTCCCTGATAGTCTTCGTGGAGATAACGGCGGAGATTTTCACCGTAATAGGTGTCACTCAGGCTATGGCCGTATTTGGCAAACCCCTCAATCTGGTCGTAGCCGAGATGGAGCCCTACTGCCACCACGACCTAGTCATAGTGAAGGCTTTCCATGGATGAACCCGGACCTTGATTCGGAACAAACCCTACGATTTGCCCTTCAGGATCGAGACTCATGACTTCCGCCTAAACGAACCGAATCCCGTCCTCGGCTAACACTGCGGAGTCTGACATGGGCATGGAGCATATGGGATTTTGGTTCTCGAAGACTTCGCAGGAGATATTCGGTACAAACAAGAAAAATGGCTTACGGTCGATGACGATAATCTCCCCTCGCCTTCGCAAATTCTTGAATTTTTTGTGCTGCTCCCAGGTTGGCAAAGTTTGACCCTAACACGATGACTTTTGGCTCGCGCACGGCGACCGCTTCTAAATGCTTACTGTTACTTATTTATTATCGCGGTTATGACCGAAAAACAAGAATGTACCGACAGAATAAGAATTTGCTTGATCAGCAAAAGCCATACTGACTATCAGGTTTTTCGCATATTTTTTCCGTGGCAGGCTACGTGCCGAAGCCGTCTGCAGGTCTTGGACGAAACGATGATCGCGCTGCCGATCCGGTTTTCATGAAGGCGTACGGCGCGTGGGTCACACTCGATGAGCGGATTACGGCAGGTTGCAGCCAAGGTCCCGGTCAAAGCTGCAAAGATCATAACTAGGCCCCTATTCGCCTATTCCGATATCGGTGAATGGAACCAGGGAGGAGGGCGTTGGTCAATAGCCCAGGGATTTTGCTACAGATGGTCGCGGGAGCGACTATTTCGAGGGTTGACGCACTGGCGCCGAACGATATCCTGTTTGTTGGGTGCAGAGCGCTCTCAGTCATTTACGAAAAGGTGGCGGGGGCTAACTTGGAGAGGATGGGCTGGGCGAGCGGAGAAACCGGTCCGGGATGGAAAGGTGGGGCATCGTAGCTTGAGTGGGATCAATGCTGCGCGACCTTAATAGTTGGAGCGAGCCCATCGTTTGTTTTCGTAGAGGCGAGCGTCGGCGACATGGTAGCAGGCTTCGAGAGTCAGACCCTCCTGGGTCCACAGGGCTCCGCCAACGGCGGCAGACAACCCATTGGATTCACGTGCGACGATGGCTTGCAAACGGAGCATGGCCGTGGTCGGATCCATCGCGGTGGCGTGATTGGTCTCGAGTACGACCAGAAATTCGTCTCCCCCCCAGCGGGCGACCAGGTCGTCCGGGCCCATCGCATGCACGAGGATTTCGCCGACCCTCTGAAGTGCGGCGTCGCCCGCAGGGTGGCCATGATCATCATTGATTCGCTTAAGGTTATTGATATCGAGCACGCCGACGATGAGCGAATTTGACGATTGTCTGGGTGCGGTAGAGAAGGAGGTCCACTTCGCGATGAGGCCACGACGATTAAGCAGGCCAGTCAAAAGGTCGTGATCGCGAGCCTCTTCGGCTAGTCGGATTGCAAACATCAAATCCAAGCCCAAGGCAATTTGCGCAGCGCAAACATCAATAATTTGAGTGTGCACGGTAGCGGCGGCCTCCGATTTTCGGCGCGTTCGAGCCGCCACCAGGTAACCTGCTTGGTGTCCCTGGGGCGCAATCGGCCAGAGACCAAATTCGGCAATGCCGAAGTGTCGAGCGTCGGTTTGGATGGGTTCCGGGGTGTTTTCAGGTTCGACCCACTGCTCTAGCGGGAGGACCGTCCTTTCGGACTCCAGCATTGCCTCCACCCAAGATTCAAGCCGTCGGGGATCATCAGCAAAAGGCCCCCAAGATTCGAAAATTCCTGCGCTCTCATCCGGCGTATCAGGCCGAACTAGGCGCCTTTGGTACACAAAGAATCCTGCATCGACTTCTGCCCAGTCTCTGAGGGCTTCCGCGGCAAGGTGGAGCAGTGTGCTGCCGCGGTCGGCCTTGGACCATAGTCGGGTGCGATATAAAAATCCACGCAGACGGTTCTCTTCGTCGGCCATAACGTCCCCTTTCGCTCACGCTCGCACCTCAGGCGGATCCCTACACGAGCTTTTTCGATGAGTTTTGGTTCGCCCTCGAGTACGAGGCACACGAATTGCCTTATCGCTGATAATAATTCGGCATTGAAGGCGAGCTTCCTGCATACCGGACCGGGATTTTGCCTATTCGGCACACGGTGGACGGCGAACCACGATTCGGGCAACGAAACGGTCTTTGAGATAGGATTCGGCTCCGATAAGGGCAAACCGTGGTCGAGTTCTTAGCATCGAAGAAGTTTTTGAGCCATCCCTTCTGCCCGTTCCGATAGAGAGCGTTGCTTCTGGGAGTGCGGCCTGCCCATGGACTACGAGACTCTAGCTATACTGTGAATGGATAGTTTCTAGACGAAATCACGATGGTCCTGAAGTGTCGACACCCGAGGAACGGTTAGAACCGGATCGCAGCATGGGGCGGGTCGTGTATTGATTTTTAAATGGCCGCGACCCGGAAGCACTGTACATGTTCATTGGGTACTTTGAGTGTAATCGCCGCCATATTCCGTACGATGCCTTGTGATCCGCCTTGTCCCTCCAAAACGCCGTGACCCAGGCGAGAACGCGAATGATCGGGGTGTGGCCGGCCGTCCACAGCATCATGGCATAAGCGACTCGGAGCATGTATTGGTAGCTTGAGCAAGGGTGATGGCCCTGATCCTTGATCCCCAATGGCGGGCTTGGTGCGATCACGAATGCCTTGGATTCGAGTGGATATCTTAAACGCTGAACTGGTCGGTCCAAGGCAACAGTGCAGGTCAGAAATTTTTGCTAACAGAACATCGCATAGTTCATCATTTCAGCCACAAACGTTTTATAGTGCGGGGAACTGAAACGCTGTGCGGGTTCGAAGGCTATTTCAGTCTCGCACTAGGTCCGCTAGTTGACACTCCCCACGGCTAAAGCCGGGGGATTCTTACGAGGAACTCACTCACGTGAGCTTTACTCGCAAAGGGTGAGCCAAACACCCCCTATTCAGTCGCCCGAAGGTCTCTGGTTACTTGCCGTGATGGTTAGACTTCGCTAACCACCTTGGTTCGCCGAATCCGGTTAACGTCTGGTCTTGACGACGCGATCCATTTTACGTTTCCCACGATTGCGGGAGACAACCGCCAATGTCTCCATTTGTCAAAGGGCGAACACATTCTGAGTATAGCACCCAAGGTATAGCTCGGAGACGACAACCCTTCGCCTGACGGCGAGCGCCTGATATTCCCATAGCTAAAGCTAGGGGTTTTACGGCGCATTTGATAATCTCTTCGTCAATTTCGTTAAGCGCCTTCATGACTTCGGTAGCGGCGCGACTACGATATCCACTGGCCACACCCCAATAATAAAAGCCGAGGGCGCAATCCCTTTAAGTCCGGTCAAAGGAATCGGCCGAGGGACGTTTTCCATCGTCTGTCGAAATACCGCAGCAGAAACGGGGCCCACCATTTAAGTGAACACGGTAGCTTCCGAAATCACCGCCACCAATGACTGCCAAGCAGAAAACGCAGCCAAAAAACACGCTGACCATTGTTGATGCGATGAGAGGAACCCTGGGAACCCGGGTCTTAGGGTTGATCTTGGTGAGATCTTTAGGGAGGTAGCCATTACGCCCTAAAGCGTTCAGGACGCGAGTCGTTGACGCTAGGTAAATACTACCAGTTCCTGCTGATGACAAAAAAGCATTCAGCTATTCTTGTAGGATCTGGTTCCCATTGCGGATGCCGATAAGGCCGATCGGTCGCCTTCGCATAAGGACCTCCTTCCCTATGGAGATCATGCCTGCAGCCATGGTTGAGAGCACTGCACAATCAGACGGTTGGTTCGGTTTCGAGATTAACGCAGGGACGACCCGCCATCGATAGCAAACTCTTGACCGGTAATCTGATTGGCTCCCGACGACGCTAGAAAGAGAATGGAAGGTGCAATGTCTTCAGGGAGTAAAATCCGTCCCAAAGGTATTTTTCTTCCCTCAATCTCCGACCAATTTTTCGGTTGGCCTTCGGCCCGTTGGACGCGATCCTCGCCTGGGGTAAGGACCCAGCCTGGGTGGACGCAGTTGACTCGAATCTTGGAAGGTGCCAAGGCACGGGCTAGGTTTCGGGTGAGCGTTGACACGCCCCCCTTAGACGTTGAATAGGCAAACAAATCGGGAGCGCCACCCGTGGCATTGACCGATCCCACGTTGACGATGCTAGCACCCGTGGCGCGTTGAGCCAACAAGGGTACAAAGCTCTGACAGCAATGAAAAACTCCCTTCAGGTTTACCCCGATGATCTCATCCCAAAGAAGGTCGCTGGTTTCGGACAAGGTGCCTCGGGGGAAAATGCCGGCCACATTGACTAAGACATCGAGGCAACGAAATTCCTGTTGGACCCGGGTGGCCAAACGTTCTACTGAGGCATGCTGGCTAACGTCAGTCCTTGCCTCGAACACATTTTCAAAGTCGCTGGCTCCTGACCATTCTTGGGCAAAACTAATATCGGCAGCGATGACCGTAGCTCCGGACTCAGCCAACCGACGGACCACTTCGGCGCCGATGCCGCTTGCTCCTCCGGTCACAACTGCAATTTTTTCGCTAAAATCAAAGACCAACATAGACCCCTGCCTTTCTAAACATAGGTAAGCATGTTCAAATTCCTGAGTTTGCGCTCAGCACATCGTTCTGCAAGGTTGCAGAATATGGCCCTAGCTGGGCAAGAATGTTGCGAGCCGAATTTTCGTCGCGATCCATGACGAGGCCACATTGCGGACAATGATACGTCCGCGTCCACAACGGCATGTCTTGACGATAGCCACACCCCGAGCGGTCTTTCGAGGTATAGCGCTCGCTGATCCTGTAGGCCTGCTTGCCGTTGCGTTGCGCTTTGTAGTGGACCATCTGCACGAATTGGTAGAGACCTCATTCATTTTGCACACTGCGGTGCAGCCCCTTGGTTCGTTGGGTGGCGTTCTGCGATTTTTGCACCATCTGTTGTTGCGACAGATCGCCGAGCACGATAGCCCTTTCAGCCTGTCGTGTCAGGAAAGCGGAGGCTTTGTGCAAGGCATCGCGGTGCTGACGACGTTTTTGTTCGGATACGCGATGATACACCTGAGTCAAGTAGCGATATCGCCGGGATCCCTTCTGACATCGACTCCGTAACCACCGAATGCGATCAAGCGGTTTGTTGTACCAACGATAAGCGGTAAAGCCGCCAATATGCAGGCAGCGTCCGGTCGTGCTATAGCCTGTGGCCAGGGTTTTAATCCCCAAGTCATAAGCGATGGCGCTTCCATCATCCGCTGGGGGTGAGGACTCATGCATCTCCGCTAGAAATGTGGCGTCATAGTGCCCTTCCGCATCTCGGGTGATCGCCACTTCTCGAAACGGAATAGGCGTCGTTTCCGTCAAGATGGCATGAATATCAGCGAACCGCTTCGTCTTCCCGCGCCCGCCCGTCGGAAGTTATGAGAGTTCGACCCTCTATCCGGATGGACATGCCGGGATACTTGAGGGTGAAGAATTTCTGTCGAGGACGGTAGCGCGAGAATCCCGGCCCTTCCCCTTTTTTCACGCGACGAAAAAACGCTTGCAGGGCTTCATCGAGCCGGAAGAAGACTTCGTGGAGCAACTTGCCATAGACCGCGTTGATCTCGGGATCAATCCCACGGCTTTGTTGCAAGGTCTTCTTCGCGTCATACAGCGACCCCTTTGCCCCCGCTTTCAACTGACCTAAATGCCAGTTGTGCAGGGCTCGACCCTTGGCTTGCAGGAACTCCAGCGTTTCCGCGTCGCGGGGAGACACATTAATGCGAATCTTTTTCGTTAAGAGCATGTTTCAACTCCTTTCGGTAGGATCGCAAGCCATACAGGCGAGCACTGAAACCGTGAACCATCGCCAGCAAATCGTTGACCATTTCTTGCTCAGGTGATAGCGTGTCTTGGTTCATCACCATGAGTTCGGTCCCATGTCGGGCACAAAACTCTGCGAACCACTCGAACCCAAACCGTACCAGGCGATCTTTGTGGGCCACAATCAGTTGACGAACTTTGCCCACTTCGATATCTTCAAAGAGTGGATTAAAGCCTTTTCGGTGATAGTTCAAGCCGCTCCCGATGTCCTGAATGGTGTCAGTGGGGACCATCCCGTGTTGCTGACAATATGGCTCTCACGCGGCGCCTTGATTGAGTAAATCAGGACGCTGACTACGAGTCGAAACACGCGCATCCAAGACGACGCGCTATTCGGGCTTCGCGACGACCCCGATGTACGCCAAATACTGATCTTGGGTGTAATACCGCCGATTGGTCGGGGATCGATGGCCTCTCAAGAAGCCCTCTCGATCCCACCGCTGCAACGTGGCGACCGTTTTCCCGATTAACGCCCCAAATTGTTTTGGAAAATAGGTGTGTGCCATGCATATATTATAGCACATTTACACATGTGTATCAAAACAGTTAAAGTCCTCCGACGGTTGATGGACCATGTCGTCCTCGGTGAAGTCTTGAATGACTTCGGGGACCCTGCGTGACGAAGTCGCGTGAGCCCTCGACTATGATTCCAGATCTTCCTGGCTACGCATCCTTTACTTCGTTTGTACCATAAAAGAAGGGAGGCTGGCTAGCTACCCGGACTCGAGTGTACAAAATGGGCCTAGCATCTGCTGCCATGAAGATTGGCTGCACTGCGCCTGGATCAAAACGTGGGGGCGCGAACAGAGCGGTCCAAACGTAAACGCTTTGAGGTGATCTTGCTCGAAATCGGCGAGGTCTATAAATATGACCACAAGAAAAGAGGGTTTCATCGCGGATTTTTAGCCATTTGGGAAACCCTCGAGCTACTTCAATTCCCAGGGCAACCTCGGGGACGCCGACTCGACCCCGTATGTGCGGGAGGGTTGAGCAAGTTTTTCCGTCGACTTCTCTTCTTCACCCACCGCGTCTTTCATTTTCGCCACGTCCAAGCGAGCCCTGGCTACCGCTCGCAACGCCACGGACCTCTTCACGGCCCCGGTCCTAAAATAGCGTCTTCGCCCTGGGCTAGGACCCACTATGGCAATGGAGAGTGGAATACTATGGCACCGGCTTGGCACCTAGGACCTTCGGTGAGTGTCATTGCAGTGACGCGGCCAGGCTGCCTGAATTGTTTTGCGACCAAAGTGGTGGTCCTGCTGTCAGTTCCCGGTCACCATCTTTTTGTAGTATAGACGGGTGGGGGATAGAGGGAGCTAAGAGGGTACTTCGCGCAAGTTTTCGTGGCCAAAAGGTGACTTAGGGGCCACGGTCCGGGGCACGTCAAGAATTTGGTTCAAGTTGGCCGTGCGGTTGCCACTGGCGAACGCCTGTAGATTCAGCGCTAAATGATGGGACATTCTTGTCCCCGTACGCTGCAGGGGGATAGTGATAGCGATGGTCTGCCCCGGCGCTAAAGTCGAGAGAGAGGATATCGGATCCGGGGTGCTCCACCCTGTGGGGAGAGTAATTCTAAGGTAGCCGGTTTCGGTTTGGTTCGATAGGTTCTCCGCGGTCACGGAGAGGTTAGCGCCCGATGGTCCCGCGAGTTCAAAGTGCCGAACAGACAATCGGTAGGGTGCAATGGCGGAGAGTGGCGAACTATTGAGCCAGAGACTTAATGAAGACATGGACCAGTCGTGGGCAACCACGTAGGTGGGCCAGGCATTTATAGTGAAATGGAGCAGATTGTCCTTTACGGGGATGGGGTTGTCCATAGCCGAATAAATCTCGATGCCGGGTTGGCTAGGCAGGGTGATGGCGGTGGGCGTCGAGGACCAGATCGCCAACACCGTACGTCCTCCGTGGCCGCGAAAGGCCGCATCATCGACCATGGGGCCGAGATTTGGTGCAGAATCTTCAGCCTGGAGTCCTTCTAAGGTGCGATCCACCGCCCCCAGAGCCGCGTAGGCGGGGAGGGGGGCCAAATTGGGGCTTTCTTCGCCGTAGCCCCCGCCGTAGTAAGTTTGGGTGAAATAAAACACGGCTCCAACCCCACTAGCGGCGGCATCAATTCTGGCTTGCACCAAGTCTTGCGCCTGCGCTGCCGGTGAGACTTGCTTTGTGCTCCACCCTACTTCGGTAATCCAGATGGGAGCGCTATCATGGTGTATCTGAAGGAATGTCCTTAGATTGTGTACTGCTTGGGTGAGCGAATACTCTGGGTTATTCGGGCCTTGAACGCCTGGATAGTAGTGAAACGTCCACCCGTTGGGCTTGTGGCGAACGGCGGGCCATTCCTGGCTTAAGTCATAGGCATAGCCGAGTACGAATGCACTCGGGTCGATAAAATGAATAGCCGCGACCGCCTGCGACAACAAGTGTCCATATTTTGCCGCGGAGAGACCCCAGTAATAGCGGGTCGAGGGTTCATTCCAGATCTCCCAATCGACAATTCCCGGGGGCGCTTGTTTTGCCCCCTGAGAGGCCGTGGGCCGAGGTTGGTAGTGTCGGACTAAGGCTCGGACAAACGCCAGGTATCGCGGCTTCAACGCGTGCCAGGGGTGAGCCTTGCTTGGCGAGGGGCCCGTGATGAGTCCAAGCACTTGAAGATGCGACGACTCGGCAGCCGTGATAATCCGACGGTATTTTGACCAATCAAAACTCTGGCCAGGCGCAGGCAGGGGCAATTGCAGTCGGTAGCGGGTTATGCCTTGCTCGCGCATCAGGGTAAAATGCTCCTTTAAGAGAGCTAAAGAGCCGACTTGACCCAACCCAGCAAGATTTTCATTTAGACCCGAGGTCGTGCCTGTAGAACTGGAGAGAGGCTGAGGGACGACGGCCAAAGCCTGGTCGGGAAGGCGGGTGGTCACGGTGTTGGGGGGGCTGGTATTAGCCAAACTCCACCGGATGCGATATAGGCCGTTGGGGATGTGGGGTAAAAACAGACGATGCGATACCGGTCGACTGCCATTCAAGTCAATTCGCAAGTGGCCTTGTCGGATGACGGGCGTAGTCACGCCGTGGAGGGTATAGCGGACCACTACCGATCGGGGGCGCACGCTGGGATTTTGAACGCTAATTGCATAAGCCAAAGGATTGCCTTTCATAAAGACCCCGGCCGCCTGGGATGGAGTGATCGACAGCGGTGGCGGGGGCGCTAGCAGAGTAAATTGGGAAAACGTCGCATCAATATTTCCGGCATAAAGGCCGACGTTCGTGGCCTCGGCGACTTGGTTGGGGGCGAATTGTGCGGAAAGGGTCCATTGCTTCGGCGGAGGTGATCCCTGAGGCCATACCATGCCGTCCACCACCAGGCCATTAGACAGCAGTTCCATGTGATAGTGGACCCCAAGGCGGGCATGGAAGGGAGCAGAGGCCACCCAGGCGGTGTTCTCGTTCAGCAGGCTAATTTGGTTGTGCAGAATGACTAACGACCACTTATCCGGACTGTCGCCGCCGAGTCCATGGACAAACAGACCCACGCGCCAGTCGGGGTCTTTCGGCACTTGATTGATGGTCACGACGGTGGAGAGCCAAGCATCGGGTTGGGCATAGGGCATGTACAGAAATTGTCGGTCCAGGTGGGTTGAGAGCAAGTTATTGGCGGTTAGACCATGAGAGGTTAACTGCCAATCACCACTGTAGACAGTAAAAGGATCTAGCGTTCCAGTGGAGAAATTGTCGAAGAACAATTGATTTTGGCTATCCGCTGGAGCCGTGCCTAAGGGCGTGGAAATCACTACAGCCGCGGATATCGCTAATAACCCGGCGGCCCACCAAGACCAACTGACGAAAACTGGCCAACGACGTCGGAGCCGTCGGCTTCGAGCGACGCGAGAACGAACTAGGGGGTAGGCGCGCGTATACAAACCATCACCTCGCTGCTATCGAAGCGCTTCCCGGGCTAAGCATCGAAAGACAAAGCGCAGTCTTTCTTTGAAGGCTCGGATTAGGAACGCCGTATGGTACGATTTCACTCCCCGTCAATGGGTGGACCGGGGGGCTAACCTCATTGGTAGAAGTTGCGTTCCCATCGATGCCGTTTTAAAAGCGCTAGACGATCCGAAGAGAGCTTGCGCCCATCGCTCACTTGGCAGTTGCGTTCAACATTGGACAGAGTTCGCATGCCCGGAATGACCGTCGAAACCGCATCCGGAGCTAAAGTAAAGCGAAGCGCGGCATCGGCCAGGTCGTCCACTGAGATGTTGAGATCGCGTGAAATGGCTAGCGCCCGTGCGTGGACGTCGCGCTTGCGATCACCGTGAAAATAATGAGAGCGAAAGTCTTCAGCGGCAAATTCGGTTTCCGGAGTGATCTTTCCAGTCAAGCCGCCCTCGTCAAAAGGTACGCGCACGATAACGCCTACCTGGTGCTGCTGACAGGCGGGGAACAGGGCATCTTCTGGCGTTTGGTCAAAGATGTTATAAATCACTTGGACCATGTCTACTACCCCAGTCTCAATCAAGCGCAACGCATTGTTTGGCTGATGATCGTTAATGGAAATGCCAAACGCGCCGATTTTTCCTTCGTGTTTTAACGCCTCAATGGTCTCTAGCCAGTCGCCTTGGCCGACCCACTCATCGGACCAGACATGGAACTGTTGAACATCGATCCGGTCTAAACCTAGGTTCTTTAAACTGCGCTCGGTGCACTGGCGGACATAACTCCCAGGAAAGGCTTGGTCGCTGGGGATTTTCGAGGGGGCGGGCCACTTTCCGTTTTTGGGAGGGATCTTGGTGGCGATATAGACGCGCTCGGAACGGCTCCGTACCACTTGCCCCACCAGTTGCTCGCTGTGGCCGTCTCCGTAGGCGAGAGCGGTGTCAATAAAATTTACGCCCAGATCGATGGCCCGATGTAAGGCATTGAGCGATTCATCGTCGCGTGCGCCCACCCAACCGCTTTGGCCAATGCCCCAGGCGCCATATCCAACTTCGGACACACTCAGTCCAGTTTTTCCTAATGTTCGATAATGCATGGATTCTAACCTCCAGTGGACTAGATTGCCTATGAAACTTGCGAGGGTTGGCAACCGCATGGGTTGTATCAAGTGTCAAGCTGGACCTTGTCCCAGATCGGTTTTGCCGAGGCGATCGAGAGAGCGTCGCAACACTCGGGTGCAAGGACCATGGCTTGCGCGTGACCCAGAAACGCTTGCCAACGGGTCCACTTTCGCTCCGCGTGCCTTCGGCCGCCTATCCCAGAGAACGAGAAGAGGCTTGTGCCGGGGAATCGGAGGCGGGAAAACGCACTTCGTTGATAGCCAGCTTATCCAGTACGGATTGGGCGAGATCGATGTCCATG
This sequence comes from Bacillota bacterium, assembly GCA_023475835.1. Classification (GTDB taxonomy): domain Bacteria; phylum Bacillota; class Sulfobacillia; order Sulfobacillales; family Sulfobacillaceae; genus JAMCVM01. Next base: position 38,445 of record JAMCVM010000024.1, read on the forward strand.
GTTCTGCAAAAGTGGAGCAGATAGATCATGACGTCGGCGACCTCAAAGCGGATGGCGTCCAAGGTCTCAGGATCGGAAGAGACCTCGGAACCCCACTGAAAATGTTCCATCAGTTCGGCTGACTCGATCGCGATGGACATGGCTAAATCTTTGGTGGAAGGATCCCAGTGGCGGCGGCGATTAAACATAGCGACCGCCTCCGCTATTTGCCTTAGAGCATCTGTGTCCGCGATCCGAAACCCTCCTCCGGAATGGTTGAATGGACTGCCGGCGCGCCGCCCCGGCAGGGGCCCGCCATCTCCGTTCCCGTCTATTATAAGGTTCTTGGCAAGGATCGCCAAATTTTTCCGGGGCGTTTCGCTTCGGGGCAAAAACGTCTAACCACCCAATGCCATGACTAAGAGAGCCAGCGCCCGCCGCAGCCGATTGACTTGGTCTAAGGAGGCGTTGGGATTGGCACCATCGCGAGCGCGCCAAGCCGCCGTTACAGCCAGGGCGAGAAGATGCTGGCGCGAGAATTGAGGAAGCGCCGGATGGAGCGCCGAGTTTCGGTGATGAATCAAGTCGCGCCGGCGCACCATCAAGACGGTGGCCAAAAGGCCTACGGTCGCCAATGACGCGCCGGCGAACACGGCATCACGGGTGCCCAACAAAAATGAGGACCGGGCGAAGACCGCTAGTTGTGAAAAATATGGTAGACGCGTATAGGTGGGTCCCGCACGCTTCAATCCCAGGCTGCCGGCAATAGGGCCGGCCGATCGCAGGCCCGAGAGGATGGCATCGCGGACGTGGGGACCGCCGAGTTGCGTGACCGAGAGGCGATCGGTCTTAATTCGCATCCAATAGTTATAACGGTTGCCCAAGAGGGCGGCCAAGGCAGCGATACCAAAAGCTACCCCGGTCTGACGGGCGACGTTGCTGATTCCTGAGGCCATGCCCATTTGCCTCGGTTCCACCGTGCCCATGGCCAGCGTAGAAATTGGCGGGTTGACAATGCCGTTGCCGATCCCGGCTAAAATTAGGCCGGGTAACAGCAACACCCATTGGTGAGGAAGAGTGGCGTGAACCAACCGGGTTAAGAGTCCGGTGCCCACGACGACAAACAACAGGCCGGTGGCAAGAATCCACTTGGGACCGATCCGGTCGGTAAACCGACCGGCCAAAGGCGCTCCAATTAATACCAACGCAGACAGAGGTAAAAAGCGAAGTCCGGCCTGGAGGGGACTAAAGCCCAAATAATTTTGCATATAGAGCGAAAGATAGAAAAGCAAGGCGTAGAGTCCGCCGCTGAGAGTAAACGCCGCGATGGTCGATGCGGTAAAGCTAGGAATCTTAAATAACCGCGGGTCCAGCATAGGATAGGTAATCTTCAATTCACCCAAGACAAAGGCCAAGAGGCTCACGCCGCCGACGATAAAGAGCGTAACAACATAGGTAGACGACCACCCCTTTTGCCCGCCTTGCATCAGCGCCAGAACCAAGCAGAACAAGGCAATGGTGAGCGTGACTAACCCGTAGACATCGACCGCGCGTTTCATATGAATGTCGCGGGATTCGCGGATCGCCCAAATCCCCATTGCCATTCCTATCGCTCCGATAGGCACGTTTAAGTAGAATATCGATTGCCAGCCCACTTTGCTCACTAAAAGCCCACCGACGAGCGGACCTAGTGCAGTGGCTAGACCGCTGACCCCACCCCAAATGCCAAATGCCGTACCGCGTTCACGCCCATGGAAGGTGGCGGTGATCAGAGACAAGGAGAGCGGCACCATGGCAGCACCACCGATGCCTTGAATGCCCCGAGAAATATTGAGGATATCGGCCGGGCTTAATGAGGCGACATGGATATGAGCGGAGACAGAGCACAATAATGATCCAAGAGCAAACACCGCCATCCCAACAAGGAATAAACGTTTTCGGCCAAAAAAGTCTCCGAGTCGACTCGCGGTCACCAAAGCGACCGCCACCACCAGGGCATAGGCATTGACTATCCATTGCAGCGAGTTGAAAGACTCGTGTAAGTCGTGCTGTATCGTAGGCAGGGCGACATTCACCACGGTGACATCCAGTAAAGACATAAAGAGACCGAAGGCGATGGCCACCAAGGCCCACCAACGGCGAGGATCGGATGTGGATTCGGTTGGATTCATAGCGGATGGCTCCTTGTTCAGCGTATATCGATTCACCAGGGCCGACTCATCACGGTGCGTTGCATGCGGTGACGTGGATAGCCTGGGTGTTCGGGTTCCCTTCACCCAAACCCAATCACACCCATTGGGCCATAATGATCGAAGGCTACCGGAATCTAGGAGGTAGGTCAAGGTCCTCGCGATGGGCCGAAACCCGTCCGGTTTAAACGATGCCTCTTTCTGGATGCTCTCCGGGTCCGAATGCTCCGTTGGTCCACCATAGGGCATGGCTTCGACCAGCGTTAGCTGTCATACCGAGAAGATGGATGCAATAGATAGTCCGTACTTAAAGAGCGGGGTGTGGCCAGCCGCAAAGACGCCGCTCCAGGAAGAAACAGGAGACCTCTTTTTCTTCGCCCCAAGCGAGTTTCTCGCTTTGGCGGGGAATAGGGGGGCCGAGGAGCTAGAGCGCTCTACTAGATTCCCACTCAACTCTGGCAGTCGCCCCGGCATTGGTTCACTGTGCGCGGCTCATGGTGCTGGAGGCGTCTCGGCAACTTTTTGCGACGCATAGGCCAACGCCCGGTCCATAATCTCCAAACCTTGGTCCAATTCTTCGTCGCTGATAACCAAAGGCATCAGCGTCCGGATGACGTGATTTTCCATCCCTGCCCGCATGAGGATCAGTCCATGCTCGTAGGCATATTGCGCCAAGTATTCAGCACAACGCGTCGAGGGTTGGCGACTCGCTTGAGAGTCGACCAGTTCCAGTGCCTGCATCGCTCCCAGTCCCCTGGCCTCGCCCACGATCTGATAGCGCTGATGAAACGATTCAAAACTCCGGGCGACTCTCTCGCCGATGGCCTTGGCACGCTCCAACCAGGAGGAGTCCTGTTCCAGTGCTTTGACCACTGCGAGGGCTGCCGCCAGCGCCAGAGGATTGCCGCCATAGGTTCCTCCGAGTCCACCGACGGACGGCGCATCCATAATCTCTGCCCGACCGATTACGGCCGACAACGGGAGGCCCGCCGCTAGGGATTTGGCTACGGTGATCAAATCGGGCTCGACTCCGCTGTGTTCACAGGCGAACAGGGTACCCGTGCGGCCAAAGCCGGTCTGAATCTCGTCGGCAATTAACAAAATGCCGTATTGACTCGTAATTTCCCGCAATCGGGGCAAAAAGTCTTTGGGCGGCACGAGAAAACCTCCCTCGCCAGCTACTGGTTCGACAATGACGGCGGCTACCTGATCGCCGGCAATCTCGGTCTGGAACAGTTCGAGCAAGCGGTTGGCGGCGATGAGGCCAAAATTCTCTTGGTGGCCCAAGGGATCGCGATAGGGATACGGATAGGCAACGTGGTAGATTTCGGGCGCCATAGGCCCGAAATCCGCGCGATAGGGTTGAGCCTTACCGGTTAGAGTCATCGTCAGCAACGTGCGTCCATGAAATCCGTAACGGAACGCCACAATGGCAGATCGCTTGGTGTAACTACGGGCAATCTTGACCGCGTTCTCGACGGCCTCCGCTCCAGAATTGATAAAGAGCACTTTCTTCGCCCAGTCTCCGGCGGTGATCGCGGCAAGGCGCTCAGCTAACTCAATGTACGGCTCGTAGGGCACGACGTTGATCGAGGTGTGGATGTATCGATCCAACTGCTGCTTGACCGCCGCCACCACAAAGTCCGCACGATGGCCCAAGTTTTGTACTCCAATGCCACCTGCGAAATCCAAGTACTCGTTGCCATCCACGTCCCAGATCTTCGCGCCCTCAGCCCGTTCAACGAAGATCGGCGTCGCCTGACTGACACCTCGCGGAATCGCAGATTGGCGACGACGCATAAGATCGATAGAACGCGGTCCTGGGATTGCCATCCTATCTCCTCCTTATTAGATTCGTCTATATACTCGGCATTAAAGATCTGAGACTGGGGCCGACCAGGTCTGAGCGCCTTGGCCTTCTTCACCAAGAAGTACGTTTCAATTCTTTAGTGCCAAATATATAGGTCACCGAATTAAAAACCTGGTTGGTTCCAAGATACCACAAGAGGGTGGTGCTCAGGTCGAGCGGAACATCGAAAAGATCTCGTATGTCTATGATCAGGTGCGGGCAAAAAGGGGTGCAAATTGGAATTCAAAGACCTCGTGCTCGGAGGATGTGACGGCACCTGTTGCATTTCCTTGGATTTCAGCATCCATGCGGAAAAACCTTTACGCGGAAAGCATCGAAAAGAGCAGCACCCGAAGGAATGTGTGCCGGATTCGCCCGGAGCCCAGCGACGCCAAGAATGCTCGGTGGATAAAATCACCCGAGCGATCACCCTGATTAAACGTGCGGTCAAGCAAGGGTCGTTTCAATCATCCATCGTTCCGTAGACGACGAGTTCGCATCCTGAGGAGTTAGCGCAAGGAGGTTTGGATTGGGATAGCCTGGGCTTGCGATCGAATATTTCACGATACCAGATCTCGACTGAATATCGAGTCGAGGTGCACAGGGATTAAAAATGACGAGCGTTTGATAGAGGGCGACGTGCACTGCGCGCTGTGGCCACGCTGCGATCACAGCGAATCGTGAATCCTATCATGACGAGAAAAAAGAGGAGAACGACAGTGCCTGCAATCGTCGTCGTTGGGGTCGGTTTTCGTAGCCGCTTGCAATCCTCACTCCTTGATGGTCGGTTAAGGATAACTTCCAATCCCAACGAATTGTAACTATTTAGGTATACCAATTTGGTTCGTCCGAATTAAAGTAGAACGGCAGCCAAATCCATTGAAAAAAGTAAGGCATCCCCCTGGACCAAATCAAAAGTTTGTGATATCCTGCCCCCAAGTTGCGAAGCGGAGGGGAAAAGGGTCATGGCATCCAAGGGTTCGAAGTCTGAGGTCACTCCGGCTGA
>JAMCVM010000165.1 GCA_023475835.1 Bacillota bacterium
GGGGTCTAAAAAACAGGGGGGCCAGGTGGCCCAGACGGTTGGTTTTGCCGCTAACGCCGAGCGTGGCCGTATGATACACTGGCAAGCCATTGGCGGTCGAACTGGGAGGAAGGAGGTTGGCATCGTGGGCTGTAATCAAAAGCCTTTCAAGCACGTCGGTGCACTTCCTGATCGGGTCGTACCTCGGTCATGCTCTTTCTGGCCAGGGCACACGATGGATTGTCCGTAGACGGTGGCGGTCGAGCACCGTCGAGTCCAATAGAGCTATCCGAAGTCTCAGACTTCCCCAGGGGAATTTTGACTGATCATTCCCACTTCCGTGGGGGTTGGAGTGAGAATTGCAGCCGAAAATCGGGATGGGTTGGATAGCGCGGATCCATGGCGTTCACTCGAGCCAACAGTTCCTCGATCACTCGGGCCCAGCGGGTATGCGCCGGCTTTGGGGCCGTCGCGGGTTTTGTCCGTGAAAAATCGCCGTTCCGCTGCGGCCCGACCCTGCGATGGCTCCCCTAGTGGCTGGTGCGAACCCCGATCCAGCGTCTTTGGAGAAACGCTGTCGCCCGCGTTTCTGGGCCTCAACCCTGCCTTCTATAGACTTACGCGCCAGCGCTCGAGGGACGCCGAGCCAAGAGCTGGTGCTTCCGCTCATCAGAAGAAAACCTCGGGAAGATGTCGATGCCTTGCGTGAACTCAACCAACTGCCGTACCAATGCGCTACAATGACTGACATCAGAGAGCATGAGCACCCTCGCTGAGATGAAAATCCAAAAGGAGAATTGCTGACGATGAATGCACCCGCCTGGATCGACGCCGCTTGGATGGCGTCGGTGGCTAAGATTGAAACCACCAGCCAGCGAATTGGCGCCACCTTCCCCCACGCCTCCCTCAATGGTCGGTATCAAAGTCAACCTGCTCACTGGTGGACCGCCGGATTTTGGCCTGGTCTGTTGTGGCTCAGCTACACCGAGACCCATTCCCCGGAACTCAAAGAGTTGGCGGAAACATTGGAAGACCAATTGGACGAAACCGTCTTATCGTTCTTCCCTCTCCACCACGATGTCGGCTTTATGTGGCTTTTAACTGCGGTGGCTCGTTACCGCTTGTTTGGCCAAGAGTCCGCGCGCCGGCGAGCCCTGCTGGCCGCCACCTTGCTCGCTGGCCGCTTCAACCCGCAAGGGGACTTCATCCGTGCGTGGGGCACTCTTCCTAGTCAAACTAACAACGCCGGATGGTCCATCATCGACACGATGATGAACCTCAGCCTCTTATTTTGGGCCTCTCAACAAACCGAAGACCCTCGCTTCGGCCACATTGCCATCAGGCATGCAGATACCGTCCTCCGAGAATTTGTCCGTGCAGACGGCGCGTGTCATCATATCGTGAGCTTTGACGCCTTGACCGGAGAACGAATCGAGGCCTTGGCTGGTCAAGGGTTTGCCCCTGATTCAGCCTGGGCTCGGGGCACTGCTTGGGCGCTTTACGGCATGGCCAACACCTACCGTCACACCAAAGATCCCCGCTATCTGGCCGCGAGTCAACGGATTGCCGACTTCTTTTTGGCTGCGCTCGGCGACGATCCGATTCCCTATTGGGACCTTCGATTGCCGAGCCGCCAAGGGATGCCGCGAGATACCTCAGCTGGCTGTATTGCCGCCAGTGGCTTAATCGACCTCGCCCAACTGGTTGCGGGCACTTCCGGATCCTACTATCGAGACGGCGCCCTTCGGATTCTCCAGGCGATCGTAGAGTCATCCAGTTCCTTTGCCGACGATGAAGAAGGCCTAGTCCTGCACGGTACCGGCCACTATCCCCAGAAGCAAAACGTCGACGTGGCGCTAATTTACGGCGACTATTTTTTTCTCGAGGCGCTGGCTAAATTCCGCGGTCAAGCTCTTGACCTGTGGTAGGCCCGGCCCCCCTCGTCCATTGATTTTCCTCATCCACCATCTGGTGGCTCGCCGCTAATCTGGCCGACCACCCTATGCTCATTCAAGGAGGCCCACCATGGAGATGTTACTTCGCCACGTCACCATTGAAGATCTCAGAACGCTTCTAATCCGCCATCGCGATCGTTCACCGCTTCCCGAGTTGTTTAATCCCCGTCAGATCGCTCAGGCCGTGGCTCTGGCCCAGAAAAATGGTGTGTGGCAAGACCTCGACCAGCATCAAGATCCCCGTCAGCCTATCGAAGTCGTCCGTCGTTCGGAATTCCGCGACTTTCAACGCAGCGGAGAGCGTGGGCTCGGAGAAAAAGCCATGGGCCGTAAGCGTCGAGCCCTCAACCGGGCGGCACTGGCCTTGTGGCTCAATCATCCGAAGGCGGACCTAGACTACCTGCAAGATCTCATCTGGGCCGCGTGCGAAGAGACCACTTGGGTTTCTCCGGCACATGAGACCCGGGCGATTGACCTCGGCGCCGCCCAATTCGCCGCTACCTTGGCCGAAGTCGTGCATCTCTTTTCGGGCCGACTCGAATCCGAAGTCATCGAGCGCGTCCACACCGAAATCCGCCGTCGGATCTATGACCGCTATGCGGACTGGACTCGCCCCGACTTTTGGAATACCGCCAGGCATAATTGGAACCATGTGGTCAACGGGGAGATTGTACGCACGGCCCTCTACGATCTTGAAGATCCGGCGGTTTTAGCCCACTTAATTCATCCCGCGATTTCTCATATGACCTACGCGTTGGATGGTTTCAGCGACGACGGCGGATGCCTGGAAGGTCCGAGCTACTGGGACTACGGCTTCGGCCATTATCTCAAAGCGGCCTACGCCCTCTACCGCAAGACCAACGGCGAGCTCAATTTGATGGCCGATGCCAAGATTTTGGCCATCTGTCGGTTTCCCTTGGCTGCCGACATCGCCGCTCCGGTGCGCGCTACCTTTTCCGACGCCCAAGACGGGTATCTCACCCCTGAGCATGTATTAATCATCAATCGTTTCTTTTCGTTACCGGCTCTCTTCGCTTTGGCCCCCACTCACCCCGATCGCCAGCTAAAACTGACGTCGCTGCATGAGTTGGCCATGTCACAAGAAGAAACCGCTCCAACCCAACTCGATAGCAGTGACTATTGGCTGCCCGATTTAGGCCTGGTAAAGCTCCGTGGCGACCATGGAGCTAACCAACTTACCGTGACGGCTATGGGCGGGAATAACGGGGTCAATCACAATCACAACGATCTGGGCAGTTTCATGGTCTATGCCCGAGGCACAACCTTCATCAGCGACCCCGGCCGCCCCATCTATCGCCGCGACACCTTTTCGCAAAATCGCTACCAGAGCCTTTATTGCAATTCTTGGGGACATTCCGTGCCCATCATTAACGGCGAAGGCCAACAGCCGGGGTCAGCGTACTATGCCCAGTTGCAGGTCGAAGGCCTCACCGGCCAAGCCCTCAAAACCGCGCGCCTAGATCTGACCCATGCCTATGCAGACGGTGCCCTGAAATGCTTTGAGCGAATCTTTACCCTCGCCGCGGCGAAAAACCATCTGTGGCTTGAGGATCGCTTCGTGTTCGACGTCGCCCCTCAAACCCTTGAGGAGGCGTTTATTACCTTCCAGCCGGCGACTGTGATCGATGCCGGCCACGGGGTTCGCATCGGCTCGTCGACCACCCTGGAACTGACCAGCGACAGTCCAGGAATATTTTCCCTCGAGCCGCGGCCGGATGCGGCCATCGATGATCCCTTAGGCCGGCCGCTGACCCGTATCCTCTTTACTCCCTCGACGATATCTCACGAACTGACTCTGCGCTTTGGGTTTCTCTAAACACTCATGCGACGAAGGCATCTCCCAGGAAAGCGTCGATGGCCGCGAGGGAATTTAAGGCTCCTTCGCGGCCATCGCACGCCCGTCTGGCGGCTTGCCCCCGGGCAGCCTCTGCTCCTATCCCTGCCTACCGGGCCAGTTCAGGCAAACGGGCCACCAACCCGGGAAAATCTCGCCATGGAGAGACGGCCGATTGGGCGCTGTCATGATCTTTGTGATAGACGCGGAAATACACCGTATAGCGAATGTTCGGGCTTAAGTTGGGCGCGGTGCCGTGGCCCAAAAGATAGTGGGCGAGGGTAATGTCACCGGCCTTGGCGGTCACGTGCACGGGTTCACCGCGGTCGACGGGCGGCATCCCTTGCAGCAAAGAGTCCCATCCGTGATCTCTAAAATATTGTGCATGCAAGTGATGACTTCGCGGCCAGACCATGAGATTGCCGGCATAGTCGGTGTCAATGTCGCGCAAAACCACCCCGAGCAACAGGCTGAAGCCATGGATGGTGCCCTGGGTTACCCCGTTCAGCGGGCTGTACATACCATCCAAATGGGGAGACGCCACCCGCTCGGGCTCGTTCAGCATGGGAAACCGAAGGGCAATTTGCCCTCCAGAAATTGGGCGAATGTTGCCTTGGCCCAGCAGTGACTCCAGCAAATACCATGCCGGGCTTCGAGTCGCCAAATCCACGATCTCAGAGCTTCCAGTAATCTCCGGGCAAAAGCTGCGCGCCCGATAGGTCGGGGCTTGTTCCGGCGGAAATCCTTCACCTAGGCTATGTCCGATCGCCTTTAGCGCGCGATCCAACAGGAGCGGAGGAATCACTCCCGGGACGCGAAGAAAGCCTTGGTCGACAAATTCGCGCAACTGCCTTTGACTGAGTTCCATGTGGTTCAACCTCCCCCAATATTCCTCGCTCGTCCCCGTATCCATCCTGACCGTCCAATCGTGAAAATCATCGCCCCATCCATCCGCCATCTACCACCAAGGTGTGCCCGGTCACGTAGTTCGACAGGTCTGAGGCTAAAAAGAGCGCGGCGCCAGCAACATCCTCCGGCCTTCCCCAGCGTCCGGCCGGAATCCTGGCCAAAATTTGCTCGCTCCGAACCGGGTCTCGACTCAGCGCTTCAGTGTTGTGGGTTTGGATATAACCCGGCGCAATCGCGTTGACCTGGATGCCGTATCCGGCCAGGTCGTTAGCCATGGCCTGGGTCAAGCCGACCAGCGCGTGTTTGCTGGCAGCATAACCGGCCACATTGATGCCACCTTGGAATGATAACAACGAGGCAATGTGAATAATTTTTCCACCCTCGCGCTGGCTCATCTGTCGAGCCACCTTCTGCGACAATTCAAACACCGCCGTCAAGTTGACCTGAAGGACATCGTCCCAGGGCTCCTTTTCGTGCTCAAGAAAGGGCTGACGGTGGATAATCCCCGCGTTATTGACTAAGATATCCACGGGCCAAGCATCCAGCACACTGTCCCAAGCGCTGGCCGCCTCGCGATCGCTGAGGTCCACGCTGACCGTGGTCAGATGACGGTCTAATGGCAACAGCGCTTCGCTTTCCCCCATCGCTCCGCCGTGGCCATGCAAGATGATGCGGGCACCGGCGTTGGCCAACGCTATCGCCACCGTCTGTCCAATGCCGGTGCGAGCCCCAGTGACCAACGCGGTCTTGCCTTGAAGGTCGATCCCTTGCCATCGTGGTTCCAACTACCGCCCTCCCTCATCGATCTCACTTGTCCGCTAAACACGATTTGGCGGATGACTTGGCGCCGGCCAAACCAGCTTGACGCCCCCTCATTTTAGCCGATGACATCGACTGCGAGCGCAAATCTTGGGTAAAATCATCCTAAAATTATTCGATGAGGCCGTTGCCTCCCCGATGGCGGTGAACCCCGGGAAGAACGCTGGCCCGTTGCCATTGCGACCCCTCCGGCCTCCGATTCCCCCTTGCCTCTCTTTGGCCAACCCACCACACCCACCGTATTTTTCATCATTCACAATCTGTTGCTTTTGATCGTGCTATACTCCCAGCATAAACGTTACCGGGCCCGCCAGCATAAACGTTACCGGGCCCGCACCGTCGAGGTCTTCACTTGCGGTCGCGTCCCGTAAGGGAGGGATCGGTATGACTATCGTCATTTCTGAATCGATGGATGCGTCCGGATTAGACCTGTTGCGGAGTTCCTCGGCCTCGGTCATCTATCGCCCCGACGGTTGGGAGCATCCTAATTTTCTCGCCAAAGTCCTGGCCTCCGCTTCAGCCTGGATCGTCCGCAATCAAACCAAAGTCGAATCGCCGTTTATCATGCCAGCGCTCAAAGTAGTCGGCCGCCTCGGCGTCGGCCTCGATAATCTGGACCTAAGAACGCTCTTTGCCCACGGCGTGGCCGTGGTCTCTGCGCGCGGAGCCAATGCCACTGCGGTCGCAGAATACGTCATCGCTTGCTGCCTTTATCACCGACGCCCACTGCCTAGCTATCATCGCGATCTGGTGGCAACTGGCTGGCATCGAGATCGTGCCATCGGTCGCGAAGTGTTCGGGTCTACCATGGGCCTCATTGGCATGGGCGACATTTCTCGGCGGGTAGCGGTCAAGGCCAGCGCCTTGGGCATGCGCGTCATCGGTTTTGATCCCTATGTCAGCCCCCACGACGTGGCGTGGATGGAACTTGGCGTCGAGTCGATGGACCTAGAGTCTTTGTGCCGTCAAGCGGATTTCGTCTCCGTGCACATTCCTAAAACCCCACAAACCCTGGGGCTCATCGGCGAAGAGGCCCTGTCTTGGATGAAGCCTGAAGCCTATCTAATCCAAACCTCCCGTGGGGGCATTATCGATGAAGATGCGTTGTTTTCTGCGTTGCAAGACGGCCGCTTAGCAGGCGCTGCGCTAGACGTCCGCGCTCAAGAGCCTCCAACCGATCGACGCTTCGAGGCATTGCCCAATGTGATTTTAACGCCCCACGTCGCCGGCCTCAGCCAAGAGGCTGGCGTCCGAACGTCCGTGATGGTAGCAGAAGATGTATTGCGGGTGCTGCGAGGGGAAAGAGCCCGGGGCCTGGTATCCAGCCTGGGCGAAAGCTAGCCCGATGGCCACACTGGCTCTCTTTGGGCGTCGACCCCGAGGCTCGCCGAGGGCCAGCGGGTCCCTTCTGAATCGCCGAAAGCCCTGGGCCGCTCGGCCGAGGGCTCCCCGGCTTGTTTTTGTCCTTAGCCAAGGGGCTCCCCGGCTTGTTTTTGTCCTTAGCCAAGGTCAAGGAACCTGGCCCAACACTTGGAACCTCGGAACCTAGTCTTTCAGGGCGATGTCCCGCGCCGGGTTCAGGGCCTTTGCTCCAGCGCTTAGGATCTGATGCCTGCGTACTCTTACGAACCTGTGGGAGGCCATGCGGAGATGCCCTCTCTTCGGATTTTGCAAGACGATTTAAAGAACGAACGGGCCAAAGACACCTTCATGCTAACGGGTCCTTAAGGGGGTACGATGGTGGTGCGCTGATTGGTCATTCTCGCTAGAGCGGGTCGAGGCGGCACTCGGCTTTGACTGACTGTGCGAGACACGGCATTTTCGTATAGTCCCAGGTGTCCATCCATCCCTCCGAGCCGTAAAGGGCCACACCGAACCGACGGTGAGCACTCCTCGCTGGGGCAATCGGGATGAGCATCCCCCTTTCCACTCCCCCCATAGGCTCGATGACCCGAGTCACCACTCCCCGGCTACTAAACTCGGGTGCGTCATTGCCCTGACCGGGCCGGCCAAATTGATGGGAACAGGGAACTCTAGGCTAAATCGGTCGTTGTTGCCATATTGCTAAATCCCCCGCTGGCTCTTTACACCGGGCCGCTGCGGCAAAAAACGGTGCCCAGCCGCAGTCTCGGTAGACTCGCAGGAAAGGCCGAGAGCGAGGCGGTTGGGTCCCCGCCGAGGCCCGCTTTTTTGATAATATGCTATGGGTTCACCATTCCGATACGCTCACGGAAAGACCTCCTGCGATGGTCCGCGCAAGGAATCTAATCCATCGCGGTTTCGACGCGGCCTCCTTTACCCCTCTGGGGGAATCTGGAATGACACCACGATTATGCCATGAAAGCCACTGGCTCAAGCAGGTCTTGGGTTAATCGCGGCATGCGTTCGCTCATCTCCTTGGATGAGATCTGACAAGCGTGCCAAATTCGCCTACGATGACCTAGCCTAATTGTCGGCACCATGACAACCGGGGAAACCGCATTTTTGGGGTGAATCGGAAACGTAGGGCCCACCTCTCGGTGCCCGAACCCGTCAGCTAACCTCGGAGGCACTACTTTGTGAGAGGAGTTATCGTATGCATAGGCCTTCGAGTAAAGCCCTAGCCCTTGCTGGAGCAGTGACACTTTGTTCGATTCTGGGAGGTGCCAGCAGCTTTGCCGCTCCAGCTCCCAGCACCGCCACCTTGGAAACAACGCATCCGGCAATGCAACAAGTTCTTGAAGAGGGATCGACAGGGCACTGGGTCATGACTCTACAAGCGGATCTCGCCCTGCTGGGATATCCGCAAGTCGGCCCGATGGATGGCATCTTCGGGCCCAAAACGCTGGCCGGTCTCGACGCCTTTGAAACTGCCACAGGGTTTGCGGCTACCGGTGTGACCTCACCTGCAGTGTGGCAAGAGATTCTCTCCGGGTTCGGCTTAGTCCCCCCGCCCCCTGGGTTCAGTGCGCCCGCCCTGCCCGCGAGCGGCAACGCCGACGGTGCCGCTTCATCCACGTCCTCCAGTACCTCGAGCACCTCTTCAAATTCGGCGAGCACCAGCAGCACCACCGTGCCCACCGCATCGGTCTCGGGCCCGGTATTGCCGGCCGCCTTCCCTCAAGGTGGCACGCCTATCAGTGAACCCAGTCTACCCGGCCCCTCGTCGGGCATTCAAGGTCAGTTTACGCCCACCGTCACTACGATCGATGGCAGGCCGGTCTTGGCCGCTTATCACATGGTAGCCTCTTCCTACGGACCAAGCTTGGCCGACAACTATCCCTATGGTCCGGTCGACGCTTTTGGTCAACCGTTAGAAGATGGCATGATCGCCGTCGATCCCAGCGTCATTCCTTTGCATTCGGTCGTTTACGTGACCGGATATCACGACAATTATCTGCCCACCGGAGGATTCCTCGGACAAGCGATGGATACCGGAGGAGCCATTCAAGGTGACCGTCTCGATATTTTCATCAATGCCAATCCCACGGTGATTTCGGATTTTGGCTATCAGCAAGCAACGGTTTACGTGTTAGGCAATTAAGTATGAGTCGGTGGAGTGAACCCCGCGAGTGGACCAGACCCTTGGTCGACTCGCGGGGTTCGCTTGATTAGCTGTGCAGTTTCACACCGAGTTCTTGCCGCTTATCCTCCGCTCGGGTGAAATGTTTCCGTTTGATGCCAAAGCGGTAGGCATCTCCACACTTTTGTCGCAACGGTTCCCCAAGACGCTGCATTCACCCAAGTGACCCCGTCGAAGACAAAAAGGTTCGTCAATTCGCCTGTCCTCGACCGCTCCGAAACCGACGCCGTCTCCAGAAGCATAGACGCACTACTTTATCGTCGCAGCAAAACTTTCACCAAAACCCGCCTCAGACTTCAGCCGGCAAAGTGATCGGAGGATACGTTGTGTCCCCAATACCTAGAGGCGATAAGGAAAAGTTCCAACCACCAGGCGGGTTAAGACCCCTCAGTGCGGCCTGGATGGACGACAATACTGCGCTGCCCCTGACCAATTTAGGTGCTCCAAATGGATGACCATCCACTATGAGAAACCCCGACTCCGCTTTGAAAGCCTGGAACTTGAGCCAGATCCTAGACGCGGCTTTGCCCCGCACCTTGGCAAGATCCCGCCGGTTCTATGGGACATTTGGCAGCAACTGGCTCGCATGGGGATTGGGTTCCGATTAGACAAAAAGTTGGCCCGGTCTATCCCTGGGTAGAGAGATCGTTCAATCAATCCACCCTTAGGTGGATGTACCCCAAAGTGTCGCTGGATATAATGAGACTGAACCACGGCGCAGAGGGCCGCGGTGGTTCGTAAAACGGTGCGGCTTTCTAAACAGCGAATGAGAAGGGCCACAGGGACCCGAAAGTGATGACCTCTTAATCTGAACCGCCGGGCGCGATCAATCCAGAGACATTTGGCGGGAGTTCATCACGAAGTGTGAAAAACATCCACAGAGCACCCAAGGATGGCTGGATTAGCGCATTGAAAAGATCATCCAGTCGGTTTCACACCTGGTTGGATGATTGGGTAGAAACTTGTTTCAGAAAGGAATGCCCTCATGCGTACCTCGGATTATATTTTCGATAGGGTGCTGGTGTTATTTGTCTTGCTTCAAATCAGAGAGCAGCCGCTGACCCGTAGTCAATTGATCCGGCCCTTAATCGTTATCGGTGCGGTGGTTGCCGTCTATCTTAGGCAAGTGCCAACGAGCGGCAACCATGTGTGGCTAACGGAGGTTCTCGCCGCCATCGGTTGGGCCAGTGGCATCACCGTGCAGATGCGACCGGGATCGAATCATCAGACTCTGGTGCAAGCGCGCTGGGCCTCAGCAATGTTCTGGGTGCTGGGCATGGGGGGACGGTTTGCGTTCCTTGTCTGGATCTCGTACGGGGGCGTGGCCTGGTTGGCTCAATTCAGCCTTCACCACCACATCGCCAGCGCTGCAGCCTGGACCGTAGCCGTTTTGGCCGAAGCGGTGGCCGAGGTCGTCGCCCGAACGGTCGTGCTGGTCGTCCGCAGTCGGAGTGTAATGCCGGATAGGGATTTCTCCGCGGGGCCGCTTCAGGATTAAATCGCCTGTCTCTCCACCCCATAAACAAACACGAGAACAACGGTTTATATGCAGTTCATAAGTCATCCCGGATGCTAGGTCTAGACGACGAATGGAGCGATGCGGGGCACGACTGCAGCCGGTATCGGCTAGGTCCGGGTCAAGCGAACTTAATGGTAAGGAAAGGGTGTTAGTCCCTTCAGTAGAGACGCTTTCGCCTCTTGCAAGTCGGGGAAAAGCCCCGTTGAGCTTATCGCCTCGAGCGATGCCATGGCCCAGGCAATGCCGTCTTCGGCCGCGATCTCGCCCGCGGCCCTTTGCTTATCATGAAGACTGTTTGGCTCACTTGGGCTAAAGCTTATATCGAGTATCCAGCGGAGTCCGTGAGAACCGCTCAACCAGTGCGAATCTCAGGGTGTACCGTACTCTCAAAGTCTGAGGACTCCCGCAAAAATAACCTAAACAAGTGCTAAGCATCGGCGACCGACCAGCGGCAGTACACCTCGGATCCATTAATATTTTTCACGAATTATGGTAATGGTCGGGATGATGGAGCCATGGAGCATGCAAAAGGGCTAGCCTTCGGCAAGCCTCCGACTGATCGAGGACTGGATGGTCTGGATATGGGAGCGTTCCGAGCAGTGCAAGTTACTGCGTTAGCGAGATAAAGTGGGAGGAACATAGGTATGAACAAGTGGAAAATTCTCCCTTATGGTAGTGGGATAAGGCGGAATGCACCCATGCTTGCACAGCTCACGATTAACATGATTGATCACGATGGAATCGTCACGGTAGATCCGACGACTCTCGCGGTAGAACTGCCCGAAGATAGTGAGCGGATTATCGACGCGGTGGA
>JAMCVM010000235.1 GCA_023475835.1 Bacillota bacterium
GTCGCAAGAGTATATCGCGAGCGATCGAGATCAGCGATTTCATCAAGGGTCATCATCAAGGGGTATCACTCCGTTTCGTTCAAAGTTATAACGAAGCGTAGCAAATCCCAGAGAGATTTTCCAGCCCTGTTCCTAGGACGTCCGTAGGGACTCTCCCTGCGGACGTCCGGATCCCAAAATCTTTATTATATGCTCCGTAACATTAGATGTCCATATGCGATTGGCCCCAAATGGAAGGTTAATATTTCAAGGCTCCTTAGACTGGATTGGTACTGATGAAGTAGGTGCCACGGGCATTGAGACGCTGGTTTTATTAAAGAACGTCAACGGGGGTCAGAGTTTCTCCAAGTTGCCCTCCCGCATATCTCCCAAATGGTCATGCACGGCAATTTCGGCCATCCAGGTAGGGTTGCCATCGGCAATAAAACCGTGTGGTCTTTTCTTCTCCCAACACAGGGATAGAGAATGGAGGGAGAACGGGTGGCCCTACAGGATGGATAACCCAGTCGGTCAACCGCGGCAGCACATGGACTCCCGTGCATCTCTCGGGCGAATCCTACTGGATATACCCACCGGTTCTTTGGGGAAGGCGGGTTGGACTCTTGCCAGTGAACCTCTCTCCAGATCGCTGGCGCGTGTACCGTACGACCAATCAGGGACCCTCGTCGATTCCTGGGGCTATCATTTCCGTCTGGGGACCGGGTTATACGTCCAGACCTTTCTTCTGGTCCTGGTCGCTGACGCCATCTCTCGATGGGTGGGTAGTTGCAGAAGGCGTCAAAAATAATAAGCAACCACGCCTTTACGTCACTCCCAACGGTGGGATAACCTAGAATCAGGAGCTCCAAGCTTCCGTTGCAAGAAGTCAGTCATCTTGACCCGATTACTTCTCAGGTGGGGATTGCGATAACCTAAAATCCTGCTCAACAAACCCTTTGGCAAACTCATGACGGAGCTCGTTCCTGGGGAAACATTTCGTATCGAATCGCTAAACCAGCGCAGCGGTGATCTTGGCGATCTCTATCATCCCATCGAAAAATACACAAGAGTTTTTCAACCAGGGTTATTTGAGGAGTTGCATTAGGCCGTTCCCACCTCGGTGGCCGACTCCGGCCTGATGGCTCTCAGCTAATTTCAAAGTTCGCCCCAATATGCCGCCCTCAAAGACTGGTTTGAGGTGTCTTTCTGGGGCAATCCATTACAAAGTCACAATAGGGCCGCCTAAATCGGCACAGTGAAATGAGATAAAGGGAAGGAGCCCAAGGGCTCACAGGATCGTCGGGGTCTGAATCCACCGTATTGTGGGGGTGCGAAACTCAAGTGTTTACATCCATCACGCCCACAAGTCTTGGTAATCTTGGTGCCAGAACCTTCTTCATCGAAACGTCTGCACCGAACGAAACAGCTTGTCGCAACGATTTTCAGCTTTCGGCTTAAGACAACTTTAGCCATGGGCAGGTTTGGGAACTTCCGCTTACCCTCTTGGTTATGTCGGCCGGCCAAGCCTTCAACCCGGTGGTCGACGAATGGGACGGCGTGGGTTAGATTCCGACCCGGATCAGGAGGCGGCGGAGCCTCCGCTAGGGACTATAGCGGAAAAACCTCCGCTGAGTTGGGCTTAAGGCAGGATCACAGCCGGTCCAAGTGGTTCGGTGTTTGCTCAGGGACCGTCAACTTCTATGCTCGACCTTCGGAGTGAATGGGAGGAGGGATGATCGGTGGCGGTTCTCCTTAGGAAAACATCTGGGCTGTTTTGGGCGAAGGGGAGCCGCCACCTTCTAGTTTGTCCACTCGGTTGGATCGAAACGCATCACGTTTGGCCAGCTTGCAACACGGACCAGACCGCGTCACCGATCTCTTGATAGCCGGTACATCGACAGAGGTTGGACCGCAGCCACTCGACCATGGTTTGACGGTCGGCGTCGGGATGGCGGGTCAAAAGCGCATGAGCGGTGGTGAGAAATCCCGAGGTGCAGTAGCCACATTGGAAGGCCCAATGGTCCATAAATGCGTCTTGCAAGGCCGTATGGTGGAATCCTTCGACCGTGGTAATCTCGTGGCCTACAGCCTCGGCGGTCAACATTAGGCACGATTTCAGGGGAAGGTTGTCGAAAATAACGGTACATGCTCCACAATCTCCATTTTCACATCCCGGTTTGGCCCCGGTGAGTCCTAGTTCCTGGCGAAGCGTGTAAAGCAGGGTGTCGCTAGGCCGCGGGGTGACCGTCAGCGCATCCTGATTGACTCGAAGGATGAGGCTTTGGCGGGTGGTATAAGAAAACACGAACCATCACTCCTCGATTTTGGCCAGCATGTCGGCCAGCGTTCGGGTCAACAAAAATCTGCGATACTTCGCCGAACCATGCAGGTCGTCAACGACCGGGTCTGAGATTTGGGCGACTGCACTTCGCGCGCGATCGTCCCCAGAACCGGCTGCGTTCAGCATGCGGTTGATGGCGTCAGAGGTAAATGGGCATCCCGTGACGCCGCTGAAGGCGACTCGGATTTCGCTGTTTGCCCGGACCATGGCCACTGTAAACAGGGGATAGTCTACCCAATCGAGCCGAGTCTTCTTGACGCTCAGTGCCGGCACTTCAGCCGCGAACTGAGCCACTCGGAGTTCCACCAAAAATTCGCCGGGTCGGAGGTTCAGTTGACCGTTGAATAGCTCCTTAAAGGGGACATCACGCGAGCCGCCGAGTCCGAACACGAGGCCATGGGCATCGGATGAAAACAGCATAAACGGCAATGCCGCTTCTCGGTAGGGAAGCGTTCCCGCCAAGTTGCCGCCGAGGGTAATTTTGCAGCGCACAGAATGGTCCGCGACCCTGGCTCCAGCTTGGCTTAAAAGCGGCCAGAGATTCGCCTGGCCGATCCGGTCTAGGCTGACTCCCGCCCCGAATACGATGGCGTCGTCAGCACGTTCCAAACGTTGGCATTGGGGAATCTGCTTGATGTCGATGACGGCATCAAAGTGGATCTGGGCCAGTCGAGCCATTGTCAAAATTTCGGTGCCGCCGCCGTAATAGATTGGCCTTTGTCCACTGGCCTGGATCTGCTGATAGACCAGCGCAGCCTCCTCTAAGGAATCGGCTTGGTGATATTCGAAGGAAAACGGGATCAAGCCTGCACCTCCGTGCCTAGCCGCCAAATGGCTTCAGGCGTGGCTGGCAGGCTGTCAATCTCGACCCCGGCAGCGCGGGCCAGCGCATTCGCCAGCGCCGAGGGAATGGCCAAGACACCATGCTCGCCCACCGCTCGAGCCCCATAAGGCGCGTCAATTTGGGGAGTTTCGACGAAGTCCACCTGATAGTTTGGCTGTTCGCCCAGGCGCATCGTTCGGTAGGTCCGAAACTGATCAGTAACCAGTCGGCCTAGAGCGTCGTAGCGAACGGCTTCTCGACTGCCATAGCCGAGGCCCTGACACATTCCACCCATGACCATGCCTAAAGCTCCTTTGGGATTGATTAAGCGGCCAATGTCGACGACGGTCATCGCGCGAAGAATCTCGTAGGTTCCGTCGCTCGTATCCAATTCCACTTCCACGGCTTGACAGCCTACCGTCCAGGCGGGTCCCGGCCGACCTTGGCCATCGTCTGGATTTAAAGGAGAAAGATGGCGAACAATATACGTTCCCCTCCCGATCACTTGGCCGCCGATCGCGTTGCCTTCAGGATATTGGTAGCCATGGACGATATCTTTAAACGCCACATTCATGGTCGGATCGTCTTTGATGAAGACCCGACCCTGGCCGACGGCAAGATCCGCGGAGGCACAGCGCAAGACCACAGCAGCCAGCGACTTGAGTTGAGTAATGGCGTCATCGGCGGCGTCGAGGACGGCGCGGCCAACCATAAAGGTAGACAGGCTGGCTACCGTCTTCCAATGTTCGGGGTCTACTTTGGTATTGATATGCGTATGGACGTGAATGTCTTCGATGCTCATGTCCATACGCTCAGCTAGGATCTGCGCGGACGTAGTTTTCGTGCCGGCGCCAAATTCGACGGTGCCGGTGGAAAGATTCATGGAGCCTTCCTGGTTAAACGTGATAATGGCTCCGGAACTGGCATCGGGGGGACTGCTCGAGGTTTTCCAAAAACAGCTAACACCGGTGGCGCGGACGCGGTGCGCCACCCTTGTCACCTGACCCGGAGGTTTCGTGACCAGATCATTCATACGGTCAATACAAGCGTTAAGATTGCCTAGCCGACTAAGATTGAGCGTCACCCCGGTAGGCGTGGTGTGGCCAGGTTGGATCGCATTGAGGCGGCGCAATTGCAGTGGGTCGATGGCCAACCTGTCGGCCAGTTTGTCCATCGCTCGTTCGATACAAAACGTCATCGGCATATGACCGAAGCCGCGGTAGGCGGTGGCGTAGGTGTGGTTGGTGTAAAGACAATAGGTGTCACAATGGACGTGGTCGACTCGATACGGCCCCGTACAGTCTGAAGTGATTGCCCGAGCCATCCTTGGAGAAGAATCCGTATAGGCGCCAACGTCCACCCAAAAAGTCAATTCGGCAACGGTCAATTTGCCTTGTCGGGTGGCTCCGAGCTTGATTTTAGCTTGCAGTCCGGTGCCCACGGGCGAAGTCTTAAAGTCTTGTTCGCGACTGTTGACTAGTTGCACGAGACGACCGCTTACGGCTCTTGAGGCAAGATAGGCTAAGATTTCCAACTGAACGGTGGCTTTGCCGCCAAATGCGCCGCCGACTAGGGGAGCGTTGACAATGACTTTTCCTTGTGTGATGCCAAAATATTGGCTGAGCAACTTTTGGACCTCGAAGGGAGCTTGGGTGGTGGTATGCACAATGACGCGTCCATCGTGCAAAATTTCAACTTTGGCCGACCGGGTCTCCATGGCCGCGTGGTCGATCGAGGGCAAGGTAAAATTTCCTTCGATGCTCACCGCGGATGACTTCCAGCCGACGTTCATGTCGCCTTTGCGCAGTGTGACCACATCGGCGATGTTGGTGCCCGGCTGCGGGGATATCGGCGGTTTTGCGATCGCATAGTGGCCAAGGTTCTCATGAATCAGAGGTGCGTCGGGGCGCATTGCCTCCAGAGGGGTGTGGACCACTGGCAACTTTTGATACTCCACTTGGATGGCGAGGGCAGCCAACATGGCTTCAGCCTCACCGGTCGCAACCACCAGGGCAATTGGTTCCCCGTAATAACGCACCTTGCCCTTGGCCAAGGGCGGGCGATCTTCCAACACTTCCCCACAGAGCAAGGACACATCGTCGCCGGTGACAATGGCTTTGACCCCGGCCATAGTCATGGCCTTGTCCCGGTCGATACGAAGGATTTTTGCGTGAGCTTCGGAACTGACCACGAGGTGGGCCCACAGCGTTCCAGGCCCGTGGGTGTCAGCGTTGTACTTGGCACGACCAGTAACCTTGTTTGGCGCCTCCGTACGGCGCACGCTTTGTCCAATGGTTGACATAAGTAGGCTTCCTCCAGAAATTCGGCAACTGGACCTAGGATGACCGAATGGAGGCGAGATCATGTGAGATCCGATTCCGGTGTAAAACCGGTCCTATTGGGAACCCTTGGGGATAAAGGGGGGAATATGCATGGCGGATTCGCCTTCACCCGTAATGTTTGCCGTCGTCACCTCGAAACGAGATGCGGTATCGGATGGAATGGCACCTATTTTTTATGCCGAAGACGACCAAGAACGCGATCGGATTGCAATGTGGATATGCCGGATCACCAACGCCAACGTGCACGACTTGCATAACGGCGTGTTAATCCTGACCACCAACGCGGCTGGCCAAGCGAGCGGATAGAGCGAGAATATCTCAACACCATACCGAAGACGAAGCGGCCGGGGTGATCCGCGGCCGTCGCGTCCTTTCCTAGACGCTCGGATGATTGCCAAACCTCAGCGGCGTGGTACACTTGGGCAAAGTGTGGATTTCAAGCTGGAGGTTCTCATGGAAAGACGTACGCTCATTTGGGTGATTGTCGGGGCGGTGGTGCTGATGGCGGCCGGTTTTTACCTGAGTTCGGTATTAAATCTGTCTGAACAAGAGAGTAGTGGACCAGCAATCGCCGTATCCTCTCAGCCCTGGACTTGAAACGGGCTGACGACGTGATTCGGGAGCCTTTTAGAATATTCCGTCTAAGCCCCTATAGATGAAAGCTGCATGCCGAGGAGAGGGGAGAGGCTACTCTGGCGCTGGGACCGGGGCCTCGGAGGGATTGTCGTCGGATGGCTCTTCGTCGGGATGACTAATGCTCGCGGGCGTCGGCGCTGACTTCGCCCGAAGCCAGCGATTACCCCCAGCCATCACTAGCATGCCGAGAACAAAGCCCGCCAGCCCCGTCCAGAAATTCAGCGGATGCAATATCAGCGGACGATGCGCCTGAACCGCTTGGATGTCTCGATGCAATTGCTGCAAGGCCTGGCTGACCGGGCCCAACGCGACCAACCAGCCGGCAAAAAAGGAAATTCCCATAAGCGCCAAAACGATCACCGCCCACAAGAGATACGGCCATCGAAGCGCTGGGCGCGAGGCATTTTGCTCCCCGGGGCGACGTTGGCGATGAGACCGCGGTTTGAACGATGGGTGTTGGGCGGCCAATGAATTCACCCCCAAGGGTTTTCGGCACGGTGTCGAGGTCAGTGTAGCATGTTTGGTTAAGATGATAAATCGTTAAAGATTAACAGCGTGTCGTTTCTTTGGTGAATCCAACTCTCAGTCAAATCCTGGTGGGTAGGGTGCGACCAAGATTTCTCTAAGAGTTCGACCCCCGGTCTCACCCAATTAGGGACCCATTGCCGCTGACTCAAAAGTTATGATTGTGGCACCATGCCGCTAGCAACTCCGTGCCCAAATTGTCCTCACCGCAGATGACGTGCGGATCGGCCTATCTCGGGTAATCAGCGGACCCATCGCTGGCAGCGGCTTGGTCATGGATTCTGAGTGTCGCTCCGGTCATTTAGGCGACGACACCGATCGTACCCCGGGCTTACAACGTTCCGACCTACTAAGGAGGGGTCTCGGGATGATTGATTAATTAACTAATTTAGTTTAATCTTGAGGAAATTTAATGGGGAGGCCGAATACAGCATGGGCATGGGGATGGGGATGGGCGGAGGCGGAATGCGCTCGGTGTGGTCGCAGCAGCGCAGCTTGTCGCAGTTGAAAGACGGACAAATCCCTGACGTGCGCAAGACCATGAAACGCGTGTGGCTGGGTCTTCTTCGCCCCTACCGAAAAAATTTGCTCATCGGGACCGGTTTGGTGGCAATAGGGGTCATCATCGGATTGGTTCCGCCACTACTGCTCAGGCGGCTTATCGACCAGGCGATCCCCCAAGGGAACTTAACCGAAGTCGTCATTTTAGCCTTAGGCATGCTGCTCTTTCCCGTTGCTGGTAGTTTTGCATCAATTGGTCAAAACTATGTCAATACAGTGATTGCCCAACGGGTCATGGCGGATTTGCGCCACCAATTGTACAGCCACGGTCAGAGATTGGGTCTAGATTTCTTTACCTGGTCGCGGGCTGGAGAAATTCACTCTCGCTTCATCAACGACATCGGCGCTTTGCAACAGGTGCTCAACGGGACATTTACCGGTATTATCGCCAGTGTATTCACCATTACCTTTACGTTTGCGACGATGCTGGTGATTGATTGGAAATTAGCCTTAATTTGTGCTGTCGCCCTGCCCTCTTTTGCGTTTCCGGTGCTGCACTTTGGCCGCCGGCGCTATCAGGCGACCCAAGAAACCCAACAAGAGCTTTCGCGCATGACGATCCTTTTAGAAGAGACTCTCACTCTCTCTGGTAGCATCGTGGTGAAGAGTTTTGGCACTCAGCAGTATGAGAATGAGCGCTTCAAAGCGGCCAATGAATCGGTGCGGCGGGCTCAGATTCACCAGACTTTGGTTGGACAGTGGCTATCGGTGGTAGTGCAGGCACTGTCAACCTTGGGTCCGGCGCTGCTCTATGGCTATGGGGGCTACCTGGCCGTTACCCATCAAATTAAAGTGGGCACCATTGTTGCGTTTGCCGCTTATTTAGGCCAACTGTATTCGCCGGCTTCTAATTTAGCCGGCATTAACACGACCGTACTCGGCGGATTAGCCTTGTTCGACCGTATTTTTCAATTTCTTGACGTGCCCGTGGCAGTGCCATTGCCGGATCCCGGTCTTGACATTCCTGCCCTCGTTCCCGGCCAGCCGGTGATTCGTTTCGAGGGCGTCGAGTTTGCCTATAATGACAATGCCCACGTACTGCACGGAGTCGATTTTTCGGTTCAAAGTGGGCACTTGGTCGCCCTGGTGGGACCGAGCGGCGCCGGCAAAACGACGATTTTGTCGTTAATGGCGCGTTTTTACGATCCCACCGAGGGTCGAGTGTACCTGCATGGGGAAGATCTTCGTCATCTCAATAATGATGCATTTCGCAAGTTAACCGGATTGGTGACTCAAGAATTATTCTTGTTTCACGCCTCCCTCTACGACAATATCACGTACGGGACCCCTGCGATCGAGGCCGCTGCCGTCGACCGGGCCGTTCAAGCGGCGCAGTTGGCCGAATTGGTCGACCGCCTGCCCGAGGGTATGGATACCGTGGTGGGAGAACGGGGATATCGCCTGTCCGGTGGAGAAAAGCAAAGGGTGGCGATTGCTCGTGCCATTCTGCACAATCCAGAAATTTTACTGCTCGACGAAGCCACGAGTTCGTTGGATTCGCATTCAGAGCATCTTATTCAGGATGCTCTTGGCCACCTTTTTCAAGGGCGTACGGTGGTGGCGATTGCCCATCGTCTCTCCACTATTTTGGCAGCAGATCAGATTTTGGTGGTGGACCAGGGGCGGGTGGTGGCTCGTGGCCGTCACCAGGAATTATTGGCCGAGGGCGGGTTGTATCGGGTTTTGTATGAAGAACAGTTTGGATCGCAGGCCAAAGAGGAAGATTCGGTGCCCAGTCTGTAGCCAACTGGCTCGAGTTGGACCATGGGTGGGTTGCTTGGAATTTCCTCGATTGCCGGTGAGTGGCTTCAGCGTCTGTGATCCGGCCAAGGACGCCTAAACCCTCGTCCTTGGCGCTCTGTTGCGAAGTGGGGCAAAGAGCTCGACCGAACGGAAGGATGGTTGGATTCAGCCATCGATTGGCCGGGTGTTCGGGCGTCGATGCTGAGGGGGGCGCAATCCTTTCTAGGCCATCATGTCCCAGAGATGCGATCATGGTTATGCGGATCGGTGCTGGCAAACACAGCGCCGATAAGGAGGATAATCGCGACGCTAATCATTTGCGACCGACCAAGGTGGGTCAATAAGAAAAGGATGGCGATAGCGGCTACCAGTGGGGGCAGTGGCCACATTGGCATGCGATAGGGCGGAGCAGGGCCCTTAAAGCGTATGACCAACGCAGATACTTGAATGCCTAAGTAAATCAGTAAGAGAATCGAACCGGTAAAGAGAATCAGGTAAGTGACCCCTGAGACCAGGATCATGCTGGCGTTGAGGACAGCCAAGAATACCAAGGCGCCGACGGGAACTCCGCGCGCGTTGATATGTAAACACAGACGGTTGACCAGTTCAGGCCACTGCCGGTCTCTGGCGATCGCGTAATAAATACGACCATAGCCCATGGTGGTGGCGATGCCGGTATCGATCAGTGCGATGCTGACGCCGATGATGAGTAGTGGCGCCATGCGCCTGCCCCAGGCAGTTTGTCGAAAAAGCGAGATCAATGGAATGGCACCGTGACCGTCGGGGCCAAGGTGCGGCAGGGCCATCGTCGTAGCCAGCACGCCAAGAAACTCCACCACGATGGTGATCATGGTGGTCAAAAGAATCGTTTTGCCAAAGTCTTTGGGCTGAGCTTTGGTCTCCTCACTATAGTAGAGGCAAGCCTGGGCTCCGTTATAGCCGTAGAGGGCAGTGGTCGTCGCCACCCAAATATTGGGCCAGGAGACATTCACCACGCCGTGACCATGGTCGATTAGGGGATGGAAGAGGACGGACCAGGGCTGGTGAATAAACAGGATCGACGTCACCATAAATCCAAGATAGACACTGGCTTCAATGGCTACCATGATGGTGACCACCCGACTGGAGGTGGTAATTTCCAAAAAGGCCACGCCGATAAACAGCGTGAGACAGAGCACCCCAAGCCAACTCACGGGGCAGGTGGGGACCAGCATGTGAATGTATGAGGCCGCAGTGAGACTTAACAGTGCGGGAATGACCATGCCTTTAAACGCGAAGAACACGGTGTAAAAGTTGGCCGCAATGCGCCCGAGCACGCTGGCGGCCAGTGAATAATCGCCGCCCGCGCGAGGGTATGCGCTGCCTACTTCGGCGTAAGCCTGCATGGTCACCAGATTCAGGCCAGCGGCGATGGCGTAGCCAATGACCACCCCGGTGCCGGCTTTGGCGTAGGCCGAGCCATAGGTGAGAAATACCGAGGCCGAGGGTGCGATGACAGCCAAGGTGAGCGCGACGAGTCGCGGCAGCGACAAAACGGGTCGAAGCGTGTGCCCTGAGTGGGTCATGGTGGTGGCGTCACCTCGCTATGGATGGACTGGTCGCCTTTGGCCGAAACCCGTTTCCTCGGGCGGGGCATCTGGGTCGTCTCCTCTGTTGTATGCCGAACTCGGGAGATCTTGTCTCGGAGTTCGACGGACTCGGATTTTGGATCTTGGCCAAGGTCATCGGCTGCGACTTTCGGAGCCCAGTTGCAGGCAAGCTTAGGCGGCAGGTCGGTACGAGGAAGGCAGTCGGGGACTTTTTAGGCCGACTTGCACCCCAGCGGAGTGCTTGAGGATATAATGAGGGCCATGACGTTCGAAAGCATCAGACTGCCCCGGTCGGTATGCTTTTTGCCGCCGAAAATCCACTAAAATACTACAGTTCGTGAATATATGACGGCGACAACAATCTGACAAGGCTGTGGATAGTGTGGATAAGTGCTTTTGGAAATTCTCTAAAAATCCGGATTAATCAGGCCTTTAGCCGTATTTGCCAGAATTATCCATTGACGGGGAGAAAAAATATCGGAGACTCAGCAGGATATTGGCCGCGGATAGCGAATCCTCCAAATAACGCGCATTCTGAGGAGGTCGGTGGTATGCCCACCCTGGTGCCTGGCACCTTACCCACGGTGACCCTGATGGATCCTGGGCCCCGATGGATTTCTTCCACCTGTCGGCTGGTCCCCGGGCTGGAGGAAACCTACGTCTATATTGGCGACGCTCTGTTTGCCATTCTGCCCGAGGGAGATGCCTA
>JAMCVM010000018.1 GCA_023475835.1 Bacillota bacterium
CCCGGTTATCGTCGGGCGAGAAACGAGGGTGCAAACGCATGGCGGAGGTGGGCTCCGTGTCTGGGGTGATCCCGGTGGGCCGCACTCCCACCGATATTCTCCAACCCAAACCGTCCGATCCTAAGACCCCTAAAGCCCCCAAGGCGCCTAGGCCGAAGGCCCAGGATAAATGGTTGACCGCCAGCGTGGTCGACGATGCCAGCTCCGTCATTAAGACGGTCATGGACGAAGCCGAACAGCGGGATCCCCACCATGATCGCCCCTGGATCGGGCTAGTCGATGGCAACAATGACCAGTTACGGCATCTGCAAACCGAGGCTGGCTGATTGCGACCGACATCATTGAGGGCGCCTGTCGCCATCTCGTGAATGACCGGTTCGATATTACGGGAGCCCGGTGGGGCCTCCGACGGCGCTGAGGCAATTTTGAAACTACGGACCGTCTGGAGCAATGGAGACTGGACGGCGTATTGGGCATACCATCTCGCCCAAGAACAACAGCGCGTCCACCTCAGCCGGTATGCCTCCTCGGCCTTGCCTTCGGCCGCCTAAGCTCCAGGGGATCTCGGAAGATTTCGTTCCGTTCTCATCGGCCTAGCGCGCGGCCAAAGCCATGGGTATCGCCGCCATCAGGCGGCGTTGGATCTCCAGCAAGCGGGTTTGCATCTCCGAACTCTACGCGTCGGTTGAAGCCGAGGCCTCAAGCAGTGCGGCCCGGAGTTTTTCCCAGTCCTCGACCATGCGGCCTGCGCTGCCGGCGGCTTCTTCGATGCGTCCATTGGGTCTCTCCTCCACAATGATCTACCACAGATGATCCAGACCTTCGCTGCACGACTCCTAACTCCTGCCGGAAAGTCTCTGGAATCGCGGAAATTCCTGCGACGTTGACATTCCCACGCAGCGAACGCCTGTGTGCTCATTTTTCCCTTAAGAAGAGCCACACCCAAATTGGATCCATGCGCTAGCCATGGTCTCGTAATGATGCGAGCCGTGTCGCTGCTCCTTTGCCGATTGGTCTATGATAAGCGGGAAAGGGTGTTGGATTAGGATTTGGATGTGATGACGGTGCGCTGAAAATGCCAGAGGACCAGGGCGCAGGTGCGTTAGAGATCTTGGCTTTCGTATTGAGGGAGAGTATTACCCCTGAACCGAGGAGGGATTTGATGATCCGGCACAATTCGCCTTGGCCAGTGTTAGAGGAGACCTTCAAGGAACTAGTACCCCTATGGCAGGACTATCCCAATGTGTTGCGAGTGATGCGCCAGGCTTTCATCGACAGCCTGGTAGGGTCGCTGTCCTGGCCCGAGAAAAAGCCCTACCTGGTCACCGGCGACATTAAAGCCATGTGGCTGCGCGATTCGTCCGGCCAAATAGAGCCGTATCTTCGATTCATCGATCAGGACTCACATTTGGCTCGCGTCGTGCAAGGGATTATCCGACGGCAAGCTAAATTTGTACTGATTGACCCTTATGCTAATGCTTTCAATCCATTTCCGAATGGAAAAACTGGAGTGTTCTGGGATCAGACCGCCAAGAATCCGTGGGTGTTCGAACGAAAATTCGCTCTCGATTCGCTGGCCTACCCCGTGCGACTATGGTGGCTCTATTGGAAACACACGGGCGACGGCCAACTCATTGAAGAATGCCTGCCTGCGGTCAAGCGAATTATCGAAGTCATGGAAGTGGAACAAGACCACGACCTTCGCAGTCCTTATCGCTTCCGCAGAGTTTTCGGAGGGCGCCGCAATACATTGGCCCCAGGTCCCGTCCAACGATGCGGCTTAGTGTGGAGTGGGTTTCGGCCCAGCGATGACGCCGGCCGGTTCTGCTATAACATCCCCGGGCAAATGATGGCGGCAGTAAGCTTAGATATGATTGCCGAATGGAGTCTTAGCGTATTCAACGATCCGACTTTAGCGGCGCGTGCTCGGGGGATAGTCCATCAACTAGTGGAAGGCATTATGACGCACGGACTCGTCGAGTCTAGTCCCGGAACTTTGGCATGGGCGTATGAAGTCAACGGAGAACGTCAACATGTGATCATGGATGACGCGAACATCCCGAGCCTGTTGTCGGCACCTTTTTTATTCTTTTGTTCTGCCACCCATCCGGTATACCTTGCTACCCGGCGCCTCGTCCTGTCTGCCGCGAATCCATACTGGTACCGGGGGTCTCAGTTGACGGGAGTGGGAAGCGCACACACTCAAAAACACCGCGTTTGGCCGATGGCGGTGATCATGGACGCGATGACCATCAGCAATCCGGATCAGGCCCGAAAAAAACTGGCCGCTGTGGCTGCTGCTGACGCGAATACCGGTTGGATTCACGAGAGCGTGGACGTCAATCATCCGCGGAATTTTAGCCGTGACTGGTTTGGCTGGGGCAATGCCCTTTTTGCGGAGGCCGTCCTCCGGCTTTCAGGATTTCCGGCCATTAGCCGGCCGCCGTTAGTCCAATGACCCACCTTAGCCTTTACATGTCGGTCCTTTTAGCATCCCAAACCGCACTAAAGACTTAGAGCCCGCATCAAAAATGCCGGCCAAGTGTTTCCTGTTGGCCAAACAGAGCGGCCCGCCATACACGGGCCATCCGGCGAGGATGCTCCCCAATGTTGTCAGGTCAGGGATTTTCCAAATCCATGGTTCCCGATACGCAGCGAACCATGGATTGGAGTAAGGACTTTGGATCTCGGAGGCTTAGCGCTTCCAAAGCTCTTGGATGGTTAATGTTTACGGCTGGAACTTCCCAATCTGGCTTGGCCATTTTATCTCAACTTTTGGGAAGGGGAACGGACCGGAACGTAAGATCTCTTCGTTTTTCTGGAGGATCCTGGAGTCTAGAAAGCCATCCCTTCCCAACGCCGTTCAATCCCCAACGTCTGGGCCCGAGCCAGGCCATCACAGAAAGTCCGCCAGGGCCGGAGGTTGGATGCATGCCTGCCGAAACTCCGGGGCTTTCAGACTCTCCGCGCTTTGTCCGAAAACCGGCTGGGCAATGGTGAACCTGGCGACATTCCTCCTGTTCGCTAGTTTGGAACCGCAGGATAGCAGGTGGTTTGCCCAAAGTCCCGCCCCAATCACCTCCGCCCATAATCAACCAACCATTCGGCATCCCCAGACAACTATGTGAGGGCCTTAACTTAACACCGTTGCTGGAACAGGGGAAGATCGTCCTGGCGACTGCGGTAGCTGTACCCAAGGATTGGGCTGAAGCGTGGCAGGACCGGAACGTCAATGAACCGAGAGAACCGGATGAGGCGCCGTCGGCGCTGGGCAGCCTGATGCAGCAAGATGGACGCTTACGTTAAATCGCTTTCTCCGACCCGCCGTCCCAGATTGGCAAATGGTGCTGATCGTGCAGCGGCCTTGGCGAGACCAGTAACCAAAGCAGCTACCCACGAAATGTCTCCTACTGTTGCTGGGCACCTGCCAGGATGAACTGCTTTTGGCGGAACGGCAGACGTTTTGTAGCCAAGTGCTCGACCCCTCCGAGAGGAATCCCATACCGGCAAGCTTCCTCGTTAGTATTTCGAATTTTCGCGAAGCGCGAAGAGAGTACGCTGCGTGACGGAATCAAGGAGATCCCGAAGCGCGAATAAGGTTCGCAGCGATGGCTTGGGAAGTATCCATCGCACGGCTTATGACTCGACTGGAAAGCACCTGGCATTGTGTTAAATGGTGATCGCTGAAGAAGGCGACCGTAACCTTGACGGCACCAAAGCTTATCACTGCGGCAGGCACCAATAGCGGAAGGAGTCGACGACCTGCCTCTTTGAGGAGTGTCTGCCGCCACACCGAGAATGGCATTGCTGCAGGATGAAGATTTTCGGAATGGGCAACTTCTCCTTTCAATGCTCGGCATCTCAAGTGGCGGAAAAGCCCCTCTCGGGTCACTTTAGCCCAAAGTACAACGGGCCTATATGCCTCTGGGCAGCATCACGCGGCGATAGAGATAAAAAACGATAAGCCTATGACACCGAATATTCGTAACTATTTAGGTATACCAATTTGGTTCGTCTAAATTAAAGTAGAACCGTAGCCAAATCCATTGAAAAAATAAGGCGCCCCCCCTGGACCAAATCGAAAGGTTGTAATATCCTGCCCCCAAGTTGCGAAGCGGAGGGGAAAGGGGTCATGGGATCCAAAGGTTCGAAGTCTGAGGTCATTCCGGCTGAACTCCCCATCCTTCAGGGACCGCGATTTGACTGGGATCTCGCTCCGGTGGATGAGGCTCAGGTTCAAGGGCTCTATACGCGAGGCTTCGAAGCGGTCCTGGCCATCATGCTGGCCATCGTGGCGTTGGTGCGAGGATGATAGCACGACTATGTCGTGCTGCGTCAGCGCGTCGACGCATGGGAACACCCACTCCACCAGGATAGCCACAACCGTTCGAAGCCGCCCTCCAGTGACGGCATTCGCAAGCGGAAGGCGAAACCGCGACGGCAGCGGAGTGGGAAGAAACCCGGAGGCCCACGTGGCCATGTGGGCACCCCATGACGGCCGGTGGACCATCCCGATACGGTCGAGCAGTGCGAGCACTGCCATCGAGACTTGAGCGAGGTGCCCGCGGTGGAGAGACAACGCCGCCCAGGGTTTGATCGGCCGCACCGTCCCTGTGAGGTCACCCTTCATCGAGCGGACCTTAAATCTGACCGGACTGCCACGCCAAGACGCAAGCCGCCTTTCCCCCAGAAGTGTCTGCTCCGGTGCAATATGGGCCAGAGATTGTCGCCCGCATCGTCTATATGCAGGGTTACCCACGGCTTCCCATCCAGCGAATTGGCGCATGGTTTCGCGATGAATGGCAGATTCGGTTGAGGTCCGACCTGGTAATGCGCAGCATCCGTCAGGTGGCCGATCGCGGGGAACCGATCATGGAGACGGTCCGACGGGCTCTGCAGCAGGATCGTCACGCCATCCACGCGGATGAAAACCGGGATGCGCGTCCGAGGCCAGTGGCGGTGGTTTCATGTGGCCTCGAATAGCCAGTGGACGTGGTGATTCGCCCATCCTAACCGGGGACAGACTCGCTTGGTAATGCGCACCACGGTCGCGAACTAGAGGATGGCAAAGAACGCACCCACCAGCCCTGGGCGGAGGAGTTGCGAAACCTGCTCTATGAAATGAATGATGCCACCGAGGCGGCCCGGCAGGCTGGAGCCAACGTGGTGGACTCCGCCCTCAGAGAGCGTTTGCGAGAGCGCTAGGATCCGTTGATTCGCCAGGGGCTCGAAGACCATCCTGAGACGTTGCCTGCCCCAGGGCGCCGACGGCGCCCAAAGCACAGAAAGACGCGAAACTTACTGAAACGACTCGATCGCGACTGCGAGGCAACGTTGCGCTTTTTGGATGACCTCACGGTTCCTTTTACGAATAATATGGCCGAATGCGACCTGCGCATGCTCAAAGTCCGTCAGCACATTTCCGGATCGTTTCGGTCAGACAACGGAGCCCAGCGTTTCGCGGTGATTCGCGGCTATTTGCAAACTGCGGCCAAGCAGGAACAATCCTTGTGGACGGTGTTGGAGTCCGTCGTCCATGATGAGCCTTGGAAACCCAATACGGGCTAACTGTTCGTAAGTAGGGTTCGGGTTGACCCGTCATAGCGCAGTCCCACCCAACAACGCCGATTAGGGATGGCCGACACCATCCCTAATCGGCGTTGCCCTTTGCCACGCTAGACGTACCGAAAATTTCGTACCGCTTACAGGAGCCCAACCATTGCGATTGGTATGCCTAAATAGGTACCTTTAATTTAGACGAACCAAATTGTGGTATACCTAAATACTTACGAATGATTACTGGACGCTACCGGTTCGTTCTCAACTTGGTTGTTTCGGGTATCAACGCGGGTAAGGCTGAATAACTCACCGATCATTTGCAATAAAGAGAATACAAAAAATAACAGGCAGATAAAGGAATTTGCGGTGAACATGAGGAACTAGTCTCCATCCAAATCTTGGGGGAGGCTATGATGATGGTCGTGGGACAAGAAATCCACCAATTCTTACGCCGACAATAGGCTAAGGTGGCACCCGTGTTCAATGAAAAAGCGAAACGTTTCTGAGCCGGAGCCACTGCGATGGAGCTTGGCTACGGCGGTATTACCGCCGTGAGCAGAATCACCGGCTTGGCTCCGAACACTGTGCGCGCCAGCATTCGCGATGTGCAAGATCCCGAGGTTCAAGCCTCCCCACGCATTCGCCGGCCAGGGGCCGGTCGCAAGACGATCGTTCAGAATGGTCCGACGCTCGTGCCAGCGTTGCTGGCACTCGTCGCCCCGGCGACCCGGGGGGATCCCGAACGACCTTGGCTCTGGTCGTCCAAGAGTTTTCGGAATCTAGTCACCGAATGACGCACTCAAGGGCATCCCGTGAGTGAACGCACCGTGAGCAAACGGCTCCAAGAAGCGGGCTATTGCCTCGAAATCCCTCGCAAGGTACACGAGGGCAACGCCGATCATCCCAATCGGGACGCCCAGTGTCAGTGTATTGCCCGCCACCGGGAGCGCTTTCAGAACGCAGGTCCACCGACGATTTCGGTCGACCCGAAGAAAAAAAGAAGGCGGAGGCAACTTTCTTCACAAAGGTCGAGCTTGGCGAAAAACCAAGGCACCGATCGCGGTGAATGCCGATGACTTTGCCCGCCTTGCCATTGGCAAGGCGGCACCCTACGGAGTCTACGACGTCGCCGCCAATGAAGCATTCGTGAATAGGGGTCAGAGCCATGACACCGCCGAATTTGCGGTGGCGAGTATTCAAGGCTGGTGGGACGAACTCGGCCGTGGGCGTTATCCGGAAGCGACCAGCTGGGATATTACCAGCGATAGTGGCGGCAGTCACTCGGCCGTCAGCCGTCTTTATAAAGTCCAGTTGCAAGCCTTGGCGGATGCCACGGGCTTGGAGATCCCTGTCAGCCATTATCCTCCCGGCACGAGTCAGTGGAATACGATTGAACAGAAACGCTTCAGCCCTAGGAGTCTCAGCTGGCACACTCAACCGCTAGAGCGCTTCGACCCCGTGGTGCAGGACATCGCCCACACCACGACTGCGACCGGCCTGACTGTCAAGGTAGTTCTCGGTGACCGGACGTACGAAGCCGGGCGCAAGGTGTCGAAGGCGGACCTCGCCAAGGTGAACATCGAACGGAACGCCTTTCAAGGAAACTGGAATTCCGTCATCAAACCCACTCCGCCGACGGCGGAGAGCGCCTAGCAAGCCCGCTACTCTCCAGAACGCTCCCATATCCAGACCATCCAGTCCTCGATCAGTGGGAGGCTTGCCGAAGGCTAGCTCTTTTGCATGCTCCATGGCTCCATCATCCCGACCATTACCACAATTAGTGCAAAATATCAATGGACCCGAGGTGTACTGCTGCTGATCGGTCGCCGATGCTTAGCACTTGTTTAGGTTATTTTTGCGGGAGTCCTTAACGGATCATGAGCAGCAGGAAACCAACGTGGCCGTCTTGGAAGCGATCCCCCCATACCTCTCCGGAAGTAAATCTTCAGCTGTCCTTGGACGGCTCGACGGCGTTGACTGATCTGAGTGTCCTGCGAGAGGCTCTCGAAGATTTACCCTGGGCTTATGACTCCACCGTGAGGAAGTACTGCGCCTTCGCACAGCAAATCGGAACCTGAGAGGGCTCTAGAGGCTGCCAAAGCTAGACGGACCGAATTCGCTCACCCATTCTATGGCCGCAAATCCGAAAAACATCGCCCCGATCCAGCTCCTACGGTAGAAACTGTCACCCCGGAAACGGAAGAATCTACCGCACCACCGGCGATGGAACGGCTTCCTGACGATTTCTTACTGCCCGAGGAACCCCGACCCGAGTCTCGTCGGCGTGGGCAGCAACCCGGAACCGCCGGCCATGGTCGGCGGCGTTATCCTCAGTGCCCGACCAACCCGCCGTATTTCGAAGCCTCGGACGCAGCCCAACGGTGCCCTCGGTGCGGAACCTATGCCCGAAAGTGTGGCATCGACCCTTCAACTCCATGGGAGTTTGTTGTCGAGATTCGACCACAAGTAGCCCCCAGGCTGCGCTATCGCTGGGCCGGTGAGTGTGGGGGGCAGGAGGGGGTCGCGAGTGATCGAAACGCCCTCGCCGAAGGGGCGGACCTCACTTCTTCAGCCGCTGATCCTAGTGAAGCTTCGGACGCCAAATGTTCTGGCCAACTCGTTTTGGCATCAGTCTGGCCAACTACCCTGGCAACGGACTTCTCCCAGTCACCGTGTCCGAGCGCATCCTAGCCGAACTTGATCCCAGGCCCTTGAATCATTCGGGCTTGGGGCGGCTGCAGCAGCATTCTCGAACGACGGTCCGTTGCCTGTCCGAAAGTCCGCGGCGGCGATTCCTCGGCGCTTTACAGCTCCCGGATGGTCTTGGACACCGTGGAGCGCCTATGGGACGGATTGATTCGGTTTCTCGAGTATCCCGAGATTCCATGAGGGAATAACGAGGCCGAGCGGTTGATGCGCACCCCGGTGATTGGGCGCAAAAACCACGATGGGAGCCGGAAGCCATCGTGTGGACCTTTTGGGCCACCGCACTCCAAACCCACCGCGATCCGATGACCGATCAGCGCAACTATCTCAACGCCTATGCGGCCAACGGAGATCAGCCGCTCTCCGAGGCAGCTCTCGCCGCCTTTTTGCCGCCCAAATCGCCGGGGTCTACGGTGCCGAACGACTCCGGATAGGTCGTCTCTGCGCCATCGCAACCGCCCAATCGTAGCCGTGACCCTTCGTCCGATGGTGGGGTCGTTCAGTATGGGCAGAGGGGTTTTTCGATCTTCGGGGTGCAGTGTCCTGCAGGGGGGCTGGAATCCACAGCCCTTCTCGGTGGGCTAAGCCCTCGTCCGCCACTGGCCAACCCTCGGGTTACTCGGTGACCTGCTCACCGATGATCGGTCAGGCAAAAATCGACGGGAAACCGCTCGAAAAAATCATCCCGCTGGCACCGGACCACCCATCCTAGGACTGACGCCATGCTTGGGCCGATCGCGGCCCATCCGCAAAAGCGTTCTTTGGGTTTCTCTGCCTGGGGGGTTCAGATCGGAGTCTCTCGATTCCCCCGTGACTCTAGTGACGGGATCGATCCAGCCCCACAACGGCATCCATGCCGCATTTCAGTCTGCAACGGTGTCTGTACCCCAAACCAGGTCTATCGAATATATACGCCCCATGATATAATCGCCTTGGCTCAGACGGCTGGGTCGGATCGGAGACATGGAATGCAATCTGAAACCATTTTGATTCCCTCATATT
The DNA here is from genome assembly GCA_023475835.1 of Bacillota bacterium. GTDB lineage: Bacteria > Bacillota > Sulfobacillia > Sulfobacillales > Sulfobacillaceae > JAMCVM01. The sequence goes on from JAMCVM010000018.1 coordinate 9,268, forward strand.
CTGCGGGTGCGTATGTCGTGAAAGGAGTGGATGCCACAACGAAATAAAGGAGACCTAGTGCCATGAAATTTACCTATCCTTTGTGGCTGACCTTGCGGTCGCTCAAAGGAAATCAACGGGCCTTGGTGGTAACGGAACCGCTATGGTCGATTCCTAGTGTGCTCTTTTCGCCGTTTGCCTCGGTTTACATGATTGCTATCGGATTAAACGGGCAACAAATTGGCGCCATCGTGAGTATCGGGCTTGGGTTGCAGCTTCTCTGGGGACTCTTCTCCGGAGCCATCGTCGATAAGTATGGTCGACGCCGAACGATGGTAATCTTCGGACTGTTGAGTTGGACGATTCCCTGCCTCCTGTGGGCATTTGCGCATAACTACCCCGATTTTCTTGTGGCGGCCGCCTTTAACAGCATGTGGCAGGTCACTGGGAATGGTTTCGCCTGCATGGTTATCGAGGATGGCTCTCAGGACAGCCTGGTGCATATCTGGACCGTGATTAACTTGATGGGCTTAGTCGCCGGATTTCTAGTTCCGATCGTTGGCATCTTCATTGCCCACTTCACGCTCGTCCCGACGATGCGGGTGATCTACTTCGGATCCATGATGATGATGACGATTCGATTTGTCTGGCTCTACTTTCTGTCTCGGGAGACTGCCACGGGTAGTGCGCGTATCAAGGAATGCCAGGGTCGCTCGATCCTTAGCCTAACCTTTAGCGGCTGGCCAGTGTTTCTTGCCGAAATCCGTAACCCTCGTTTGCTTCTGAGCGTTCTTTTAATCGCCCTGCTGAGCTGCTTTAGCATCGTTCAGACCACATTCTGGCCGCTTTTTGTCACGACATCCGACCACATGAGCAATGCCATGCTGTCGGTGTTTCCTTTGTTGTCATCGTTGGTGACCTTGCCGATTTACTTGGCGGTGGTCCCGCGGATCACGGTCCGGTTCGCTCGACGTCCGCTCTTGATTGGACTCGGCCTGCATGCTGCCGCCATCGTGGTGCTGTTAGGGTTTGAAAGCTTTCGCATCGGCGTGCTAGCGCGCGTGCTAATTTCGGCGACGTGTGAAGCGAGTGCACTTGCGATGCTGGGCCCCTTGCTGGAATCGATGATGGGCGTCGTAATCCCCAGTGAGGAACGGGCTCGCATCACTAGTTTCATCTTTGCAGGGGTGCTCCTAATCAGCACTCCGGCCGGGTGGATTGCTGGCACGCTCTTTCGGTTCCATCATGCGTGGCCGCTGGAGTTAAATTTCTGCCTAATTATCATAGGTGTCATCGTTTCGCTCCTGCTGGTGCGTACGCTGAACCCAAGGTCAGATGACGGAGTGCGCGCCATTCTGTGATGGAAAAAAGAAGGGATCGGTGTGCTTGCAGCCGCGCCGATCGCGAAAAGTATCACGGAACTGCACAATCTGACGGAAATAACTCAGAGCAATGCGGTACCACGGCTGCATCAAAGGCACGAAGGCCGTTGGGGAGCAACGGGTTGGAAAAATGGTATATATTCGGTGGTGTAGCCTGTAACCTACGAAATCCAGTCGGAGTTAGTCCGACCGTGGCAACTTCCCATTCGGCCACGTAGTCAATCGCGCATCAGGAGGAGGTGACTCGCCTGGTGAAAGCCGCGAGGATAAGGTCCCGGCCGCCGCAAGGCGAGGTCTGACCCGGGGCTAGCAAGACACCAGGCCGTAGCCTGAAGCGAACTCTGCCGCGTCGAAAATGTCCCCCGTGAAATCGGACTATCTGGAACGAAGAAGGAGTCGAGCCCCGTGCCGAAGGGCGAAGACTGGCAGCATCCGGGAAGCGATGGGAAAGTGCACCGGGTGGTCCTTCCGGCCTATGGGAGACGGCATGGTGTCAAGGATATCTTGGCAAAGCAGGGAAGGACTTGGGGCCCGTCTGGAGCGCCCGCGAAGGGCAGGGCTGCCCGTATAAGCGTACCCCGTGAAATCGGGGAGTGGCGCC
>JAMCVM010000222.1:0-295 GCA_023475835.1 Bacillota bacterium
GTCAGGGGCAAAAGGCGTGCCTCAAAGTGCTGGCCCAGTTCGACCGTCAGACGACCACGTCGTGTCCCTTCGGATCAGAGCCCGATGCATCCGTCCTTCAGCCCCGGAACCTACCAAAATTCCGGCTCAGGCCCTCAATCCAAGTAGCGATTTTCAGACCAATCGATCCGTTGGTCTGCACCCCCCGATCTTTCAGATCTTTACGACCGGGTATATAGCCAAAAACACCAACGAGCGCTAAAGGTCGAGTCTTTCTGGTGGAGATGGCTGGTACACTCCCGTTCGATGGAGGAAA
>JAMCVM010000222.1:305-11226 GCA_023475835.1 Bacillota bacterium
CGGTGGGCGCTGTGGCCTTAAACTGACTAGCGTCAGAATTTTGGCGCCGGATATCCGATGGCATTTGGTGAATTACACGCTGGAGCGCCCGATCCTCCAAAGAAATGACGGAATCTTAAGTTCCCGTCCGCTCGCATACGGCAGGGGGCTTGTCCCATCAGATCCATCTAAAATGGTAGACCCTGGGCGTCTAGCCAAAAACACCAACGAGCGCTAAAGGTCGAGTCTTTCTGGTGGAGATGGCTGGTACACTCCCGTTCGATGGAGGAAAATCAGAGCTCGACCCCTACCCTAAGCGACATCCAGTGATCCCGTAATGGTTGGTGGGGGTCGGCTGTTTCGGATTCCGTCGACGAAGGTCTGGCTGGCGCGGTCTCCATTTCCCGGGGGTAAGCAATTTTTCGCCTGGTTGTTCGGGATCGGCATCTACCCCGGACGCGGATGAACGGCCTCGAGCGAGGTCGCCAACCGCGCCCAGGTCCAAAAAGCCGAGCTTCTGACTTAGGCCTTGACCAACTGGTTGATTGTGGCAGGACGATTTAGAGTCCTCAAGACGCGGTCCTTGCGGTGGGGGATCCAGTTGCCCACTCTATAATCCGTACGCCGCCTGCGATGCGTCGAGTCAGGTCGCCTGCCACAAGCGAATCGCGTTCTCTAGCCCGATACGCGTGCCTAATTCGGAATCTTCGATGCCTTCGAATTCAATCGAGGCATATCCGTCGTAATTTTGCGCCTTCATGATGCGGAAGATTTCTCGAACATCGATGTCCCCATGACCAAAGATGGCGCCCCGCAAATAGGTGCCATAGGCGCTGCGAAACCATCCTTCGCCAGGGTCGGCATAGGCGGGGCGGATATAAAAGTCCTTTAAGTGGACCATAGACGCATACGGCAAATTTTTGGTCACCCCGACTACCGGAGACTCATCGACGCAGAGGAAATTGCCAATATCCAAGTTGGTGCGAAAATTCGGCCGGCCCACCGTCTGAATCAGCCGCTGCACGCGGTCGCTGGCTTGGACAAAAAATAGGTGATTCTCAACCAAGGTGGTAATGCCCAAGGAGTTGGCATAGTCGGCGACTTCCGTGCACGCCGCCGCCATCCTTGGCAACAGTTGCTCAAAGCGTTCAATCGTGATCGCTTCCGGAGGCCAGCGCACCCCCGCTAATCCGGCTTCTTCTCCGAGTTGCCGAGGTTTCCAAGCCACGTCGTGGCGCATCAACCGAACGCCTAATTGAGCGGCCACGTCCACTTCTGCCAATACTCGCTCAATTTCCTCACGATAGGCACGCTCGTCAGCCAAGGTAAAGTTCGATAAAATAAGGTAGTTGGATAACTCGACCTGGGCCTGGTCCGCGGCTTCTCGAATCTTGGCAATCAGGCCAGGGTTGTCTTTAACGGTAAACCCAAAGGGAACAATCTCCACATGCGCCCCCCCGTGATCCGCCACCCAGTGGATCACATCGACCACACTCTTTTTCCCCGCCTCTAAGTCACGCACAAAGCTATAAGTGCTGACGCCGAATTTCATAGTTTTTCGCCCCTTTTCTCGCTCTTTCTCGAAATTATGCCTTCGGTCGTGGTCCAATGGGACAAGACCATCCATTTCGGCTCCGATGTGAATTGTCGCCGAAAAAGCGGTTAATGCCTGTGACGGTCTCTTCCGTTCAGACGAGAGCCTCTATTGCCTACCGCTTAGAGAGCGCCCTAGTCAACTCTCGTCCGCACACTCGTCCCAACGCCATGATATCCCGCCTTAACGGTCTGATATCGCATCTCGCCGCTAGAACCATTCCTCTCTTCACACCCAAACCGTCTTTAGAGCGGCTAGGTACGAGGGAGGCATCGGAAACAAAAACAGCATTTCTCCATCGGATCCGCCAGCACGCCCCGACCAAATGGCCTCTGCCAATTCATCGGGTCGATAGGATTCGTAAGGCCCAATCCCCGCTAAGAGCTTTGTGCCTGTTGCCAGTTCGGCCTTGCCCTGGCGCACAGCGTCCTCCGTCCACGATACCGGTTGCCCCCAAAACTGCTTCGCGTAAATCATCGGACAGACAAAATCGAGAAACTGCGCAAACTTCGGCCAATTTTGTTGCACGTTTTTTCGTGCAATCGCAGGAGTCGGAAAGACCGCGGCAGACAAACGCATGCTCGGATCCTTCTCTTTACGCAACTGCTCCCGATACCAGGCGACTTGGTCCACGATACGCTCTTGACGCCAATGCTGCCAGTGGGCAAAGTCTGAATTGCCGTCTTCCACCGGGATCGTGCGTGGGTTGATCCCGTAATCGGCTTGAAAGCGCTGGCAGCATTGAGCGCAGTAGCAAAAGCTTTGCTCCAGGACCTCCACTCGGTCAATCTCCGGCTTGTCGCCGAATCGAAATCCATCAGGATAGCGAATATAGTCGAGATGCAGTCCATTGGTCCCTTGGACCAACGGCATCCAAATTTCCCATTCCTTGAGCCATCGCTCCTCATTCGCAGGACAGGCCCACGTCTGCACGCCGGCCAAGGGGCGCACGTCGGAGGAAAATCCCTGATAATCGACGGCTACCCAATCGGAATGATTGCGTAATCTTTGTACGAAGCTTTGAGCGTAATGATGATTAGCCGTAATCCAGGTATGAAATCGGATGCCTGATGCTTGCACACGGTGCAAAAGTTCGCTCCATTCGTCAACCCGGTCGACAAATGGTTCCGCCCATACCAAGACATCAGTGACCTTCAGGCCGAGCAATTGCTCTACGTCTTCGTGCACCTGCGCATCCCTGGGTCGCCACCAAAACCCCTGAAAATCACTCGACACTGTCCACACTCCCCGTCGGTCAAGCCTTAATGGCTCCTGCCAACCCGTTAACATAATAGCGTTGCAAGCTTAGAAAGATGATTACAATGGGGGCTGCGACCAGCACCTCAGCCGCGGCGATGACCTGAAAACTGGCCCCAAAACTACTTTGAAAAAATGACAAAGCCAAGGGCGCGGTGAACAACGACGAACTATTTAATAACACAAAGGGCATCATGTACGAATCCCAGCTGCCAAGAAATCCGATAATGCCAAAGGTCGCCACCGTGGGTGCAATCAACGGAATGAAGATCTTGATAAACATGCGCATTTCACTGGCACCATCAATCATCCCGGCTTCATGGATCGTTTTTCCCAGAGTAAGAAACGCTTGGCGAAACAGAAACATGGTAAACGGACTAAACAGGCCGATAAACCAAAGCCCGAACCAAGAATTGGTCAGATGCATATCCGACAACATGACAAAGGTGGGGATCAGGCCTCCGGCAGGCACGACAAAGGTGATGGCCATCATGAGGAAAATGGACTTCTTGTACGGAAATTGTAAAAAGGCAAAGGGATAGGCGGTCAACAAGTTGATGAACAGGGATGCGGCCACACCCACGACTGCAACGATTAAACTGTTCAATAAATCGCGCGCCATGGCGTCGTGGGTCAAGGCGAAGACATAATTGTTTAAGGTCATAGGATGCGGGATAAACGTGGGCGGGATCGAAAACGGGTTTTGCGTGTCGGTCATCAGTGAGGTAGAGAGAAGCCAAAGCAGCGGCCCGATGAAAAAAACACTAAGCACCGTGAGCACGATATAGGTTAAGACCGCACCGGCTATTTTCGGCCGCGATTTTCTTGAACGACGCGATGTATTCGCCGCCTTAGACAGGCTCATGAATTCGCCACCCACTTTCTGCCAAGATAGAAAAACTGAACGAGCGTGAAGACCAGCATCAATAACCAATGAACTTCTTGCAAGGCTGCAGCATACCCAAAGTTTCCGTTGACAAAGGCTTGTTGATAGATGTAATACGACAAAGTGGTGGTGGCACTTAAAGGCCCACCCGTCGTAATAATTTGGATCTCCGTGAAGATGTTCAACGCCGAGGTCGTGGCGCCAATGATGATATAGATGAGATACAAACTGATCCCAGGAATCGTCACGCTAATCACCCGACGGATAAACCCGGCTCCATCCACCTTCGCAGCATCGTACAATTCAGGCTCCACCGCTTGCAGTGCGGCAAGAAAAAACATCATCGCCTGTCCCTGTCCCGCCCACACAGTCACGATCATGATGAATAAAATAGTGAGTTTAGGAATGGCCAACCAAGAGATATACGTACTAGTAATATGCAGACTGACCAATACGTCATTTAACAATCCTTGGGTCTGAAAGATTTCGCTGAATAAAATGGATACCACGACCATGCTCATCATTCCGGGAATAAAAAAGATAACGCGATAGATCGACATTCCCGGGAGCTTTTGATTCACTAACAAGGCCATCGACAGCGGTAAAATCACCATCACCGGAACAATTAGCAAATATTCCGTTGTCCGGGCCAGGGCATCCCAGAACCCTCCACTGGTGAACAGTTGCACGTAGTTAGCGAGCCCCACGAACACGTGCGGCGTCCCAGGTTGAAAATTTTGTAAGCTGAGCACAAAATTATAAATTGCGGGTCCGTAGATCCACAAAAGCATTAGAAAAAATCCGGGACCGATCATCAAATAGGCAATGCCCCACGCATGCGCCGATCGCCGCGATCGTTTGAGAGATACTTCCGGAGCGTCTAATCCTCTATTGACGACCACACTGTCTCTCCTTTCGCTGGGTTCGAGTGGATGATTTCTCTGGGAGATGATGTGCCTGAAAGCTTGACTACCATTGAATCAAAACCGACGCCTGAGGTTCCTTCGTGGTAGCAGCCACTGGGTCAACCAGGATCGCGCTACCCATCTGCCGTTGACCACAGCAGGTCTCCGACGCCATCGGTGTCGGAGGTGGATTTTGCCCGGAGTGCAATCGCTAATTCCAATCCGATAGGTGATCTTGACTGGCGACGGTTGCCCCGAAAGCATGGTTCGAGGCAACCACTCAGCCGAGTCCCAGTTTATTTCTTAACACTTGCCCAGTATTTGTTTAAGGCAGCTTGCGCCTGCGTCTGAGCGGTTTTTAATGACGATGGCACCGATGCGTTCGAGATCAGCACATTGTTGAGCTGGGTCTGCAAAATTTCTCCGATTTGGTTTAAAAGCGTGCTCGGCAAGGGCAGCGCGGGCGCCGCAATGCCGTGCGCCATCGTATCCGCCTGCAACTCCGCATATTTCTTTTGCAGCGTCTGACCTTTTTTGAAGTACGAGTAAAACGCCGGATCCTTGATGGCCGCTTTCGACATCGGTCCCACATCACCGTCGGTCATCTTTGAGAAAAGCAATTGGTTGGGGACCGATTCGAAGGTCATTGCCAACTGGGTAGCTGCCAACGGATCTTTGGTTTGCTTCGACACTACCCAGAAAAATGCAGGACTCGTGTCGAATGTCCCTGACGGTCCATAGAGTGGCGGTCCCACTTGAATGTGCGACTTGATCGGTCCCCACGCGGCTTGGAGTTGGGTCTCCATACCACCCCCGTATTGAGCGAGCGTCCCTTGTAAAAACAACTGCAGGCTGTTCACATTGGAAATACTGTCAGGATCCCACACCCCGCCATTCCAGTAGGTTTTCACTTGTTTCCACATGCGAACCGCTGCGGGGGTGTCATAGATAATCTGATGATAATTTTTGGAGTAGACGGGAAGATATTCAAATTGGCCATTGTTGGCAAGTCCTGGGCCGGGGGTCTGTGCCCCCCCGATAGCCATGTATGCGTTAGGGTCGGCTTTATGCAAAGCCAGTCCATCTTGATAGAACTGACTCAGGGTCTTTGGCGGGGTCTTAATGCCGGCCTTATTGAGCAAGGCCATGTTGTAGATCTCAGGAATGGCTTCGCCTGCCCCGTAAAACGGGATCGCCATGATCTTTCCGTTAACTTTCAACGGATCGATGGCCCCGGCCGGAAACGCGTTTTGTTGTGCCTTGGTTAGGTATTTGTTCAGGGGGATAATCTCGTTGGCCATCTCAGTAAACGCGTTATAGTCCAAATTCGCTAACGCGGGCGATGTTCCTGCGGCATAGTTGGCTAAGTACTTCGAATCGATATCGTTTCCGGCAACGTCCACCCACTGTACTGAAACGTTGGGAAATTTCTTGTTAAAATCGTGGATTACCTGATCCACGTATGGTTTAAACGACTGGCCGAGTTGTAGTGTCCACACTTGAATCGTGGTGTGAGAGGCGGCATAGGTGGCATTGGGCAACATCATGGTCAATCCGCCTAAAATCGCAACCGATGATCCGGCCGCCAACAAGCGCATTTTCATCTTGAGCCCTCCTTGTTCAACATTTGTCGTGGCCGATACTGTAAGAATCGACCGTTTCCGACAACCCAACATATACTTGACTAGTTATCGCTAAGACCTTGATTCTCGTAGATAATAGTCGCACTTTTATCGTGTTGTCAATACACCATCCGGGATTATTGCGGGGTTTTTTCCATCCATCGGCTTCCTACGGCCCTCTATGCAGCCTAAAACGTCCAATCAACCGAAAATTATCGCGACATGTAAACTCCCACTACACCGACTTTAAACATTTTATCCAGCGACTTTATTGTTTCGACTTGACACTGATTGCCACTCACCTCAGAATAGTTGACAACTGCATTTCAGTCGTTTGAATAAAGGAGACTGCATGAATGAGCCGTACGATATCTCAAGAATCCATCGCTCAAGCAGTGGGCGTATCAAAAAATGCGGTATCTTTAGCTTTGGCCGGCAAGCCTGGAGTCAGTGAAAAAACTCGCCAACGCGTGGTTCAAGTGGCCGAACAGTTAGGATATTCAAAGCCAGAGATCGCGCCTCGGCGCAAAGCTCGGCGCGCTCAAGCCCAAACTATCGGCATCGTCGTTCGCGAAACGTTTCTTCAGGAAACGTTGTTTTTTGGCCCTTTGCTAGCCTTCATCCAACATCAAGTGGCCGCCCTGGGTATGAATACTCTGGTTCATGCGTTAAGTCCAGAAGAGGAAGAGGCGGTGCAAATGCCTGATTGGCTAGACAGCCAAAACCTGTCTGGTCTTTTAACCATATCCAAGATATCGACCAAGTTTCTTGATGCGCTAAGCCGCCATTTGCCAATGGTGCTGGTAGATCATTACGATCCGTTGGTTGCCTGTGACGCGGTGCTCACTGCCAATATGGTTGGAGGCTTCGTGGCTACCCACCACCTGATTACGTTAAATCATGATCATATTGGGTTCATGGGCTTGATTACTTCCGATGGCGCTCCCAGTAATTACGAAAGAGCCGCTGGCTATCAAATGGCGCTGACTACTAACCCGCGCTGTACAGGCCCTGAAATGTGTCTTTTGGCCAGCGAGACCGACAGCGTCACTCTATCCAAACAACTGGATGATTTGTCCACGATGCCTACTGCCTGGTTTTGCGCCAATGACGTGGTCGCCTTTCATCTGGTGCGTTGCCTTCGAGATCGAGGAGTGGACGTGCCTAACGACGTCTCCGTGGTAGGATTCGATGATTTGCAACTGGCCACTGTCAGTGAACCCCCGTTAACCACGCTTCGCGTCGACCCTAACCTCTTTGCCCGACGCGCCGTCGATCGATTGGTGTGGCGAATGAACCATCCCGATGTTGCGGTCGAACATCTCTCCATTCGCCCTACCTTCATATCGAGAGAGTCTACGCGTGCCCGTCAACCCTCGTGACGTGTCCCCCAATGGCCAGCCCCCTCGACCGGTGCTCGACTTGAGCCCGCAGGGAACGCCTCATCTCATGGACCCAGGGTTCCGGTCGCCATCTTAACTCGCGGCTGGCACTTGACCCTGGCCAAGCGGCTTCGGCAAATGGGGTTCAAGGTTCGGATGCCACGGCCGCAAACCAAAGCCCCGGGGTTGGAATCAGGCGACGTTTATTCGGCGCCCATCTCGCCGGTTCCCGCGCTTGAACGCTATTTACACCCACGAGTCTATCCTCAGGGAAGCTGGCATGAGGCAACCCGTGGTGGATGACTCCCTTACAACTCCAACGCCCCTGAAGGGTTCTGGCGTGAAGGCTCTATTGTGTAGCCCTTCGCCCGTAAGATTAGCCGGACGGGTACGTTCACGATTCGGAACCGTCGATCAGACGCTATTGCGAACGAATCTCACCTTTTGTCGTTCGTCATCCATCCCGAAAATCATCAGGCGCATGAGGCCCGGCTTTCAAGGATACTGATGGTGGCCGATCGCCATTTTTAGCCGCTGGCGGTCCGTTCAGCGATGGTTTCCAGGGGCCCGAAGGCCGCTTGGGGATGCACCGGATTTTGAAAGATCCGATCCGGCTGGATCCTTTAGGCCAACAGGGTAACTTGCCGGGTTTCCAAGGTTTCCGAGTCGCTGCCCACGGCCAAGCGGACCACACTCGGTTCCACAGTCCATTGGTTGTCGATGCCCCAGATTTCCAGTGCCTCTCGCCCCAAGTCAAACCTTACCCGCCGGGTTTCGCCTGGATTAAGAGCGATCCGTTCAAACCCTTTCAGTTCCCGACGCCGGCGAACCACACGGGAGGTCTCTCGAATCACATACACTTGGGCAACGGCGACCCCGGCTCTCGGGCCGACGTTAGTGATCGCAATACTGAGTTGGATGGTCGCCCCAGCCAGGATACGCTGACATGAGATTTCCTGACAAGATACTTCGATGCCTTCGTAGCAAAATGTCGTATAAGTCAGGCCAAACCCAAACGGATACAACGCCCTCGCCGAGCCATCGCGATATCCCCGTTCAACCCCTCCGGTGTCCTTTCGATTGTAATAGACGGGTAATTGGGCGGATGACCGTGGGATGCTGACCGGAAGACGCCCGCTGGGCGCGGCCTCGCCCAACAGAATTTCGGCGATGGCGCGACCGCCTTCTTGTCCCGGGTACCAAGCGCACAAAATGGCCTGGCAGTGTTCAGCCAAGAATTCAATGGCGTATGGCCGGCCTTGGATCAGGACCGCCACGACCGGTTTTCCCGTCTTCAGCAGCGCCTTGATCAGATTTTCTTGTTCCCCGCCGAGAGACAAGTGGGCGACGTCCACGCCTTCGCCGGCATCCATATCATTTGCATTGACGGTTGCCTGGGCCGCGCCATGGCTGTCGAACACCGTGCCAAAGTCCCGGGCACTGCTGCCCCCTACCGCCGCCACAATGACATCGGCCTCGGCGGCCAACACCAGCGCTTCTTCAAACCCCGCCGTCGAGTGATCACGAATGCCACAGCCACGCGCCCACCTTACCGTTCCGTTTGTACCCATCACCTCGACCAGCCCTTCGACCAGCGTCGTGGTCATTCCAGCCCCTTGTGGAGGCGTGTAATCTCCCAGTTGGTTATAGACGCTGTTGGCGTTGGGACCTATCACGGCTAAACGTAGTCCAGCGCGGTTCAAGGGCAATAAATCGTGGTCGTTCTTTAACAACACCAGAGACTGCCGAGCCATTTCGCGATTCAACGACTGGGCTTGGTCACGATGAATCCGAATCGCACCGCCTGGCTCGAAATCCTCGGGATCAAAAAGCCCCAGTGTGAACTTTAGCCGTAACACCCGGCGCACTGCTTGGTCGACCCACTGCTTCACAATTCCCTCCTCGGCCACGCGCTCTTCGAGTGTGGTGAACGCTTCATCCCACAAGCTGACATCGACCCCACTTTCCAGGGCGAGACGAGCCGCCTGGCCAAGCGATCCGGTGAGAGCCTGCAACTGGTCGACTGCCCCGCCATCGCCCATGACGATGCCTGAAAACCCCCACTCCTGCCGTAAAATGGTGTTCAGCAGACATACATCCTCAGATCAGTCAGGTAAATTTGGCCGAACCCATAAAATGGTTTAAAATCAAGGTATATTGAGGGAAAAAGGGAGGATGAGGTTCTTGACGGTGATGGAATGGCAAGACCAGTTTGGAACAGAGGAAGCCTGTCGGAAGTATCTATTTGCCCAACGGTGGCCGAACGAATTTGTGTGTTCCAAGTGTCAGGGGACCAAGTACTACACCGTGCAACGGACCGGCCGAACCCTGCCCTTGTATGAATGCAGCACTTGTGGTCATCAAGCATCCCTGACAGCCGGCACCATTTTCCAGCATACCAAAGTGGCTTTGCGGATCTGGTTTCTCGCGATTTTCTTCATGGCCGTTGATAAAGGCGGCAAATCGGCCCTAGCCCTCAGTCGAGAACTCGGGTTGCAGTACGCCACGGCCTGGTTAATGCATCATAAAATTCAACGCGCGATGGCCGATCGCAATGCCAAGTATCAGTTAGCGGGGTTGGTGGAACTCGACGATGCCTATTTTGGCGGCGAGAGTCATGGCTCGGGGAAACAAGGACGGGGAACCGACCAAGATCCGGTGGTGGTGGGTGTCAGTTTGAACGAACAGGGACATCCGCAGTATGCATTTTTGGACGTCGTGGAGAATTTAAAGCAAGAAACGGTGCTGGAAGTACTCAAAAGGCGGGTGGATCAGGCGGGGGTATGGTTGAGCGATGGAGCCGCTGTCTATGCCGCGGGGGCCAAAGCCCATCACGCGGATCATCGAGTGACCCTGAGTAGTGATCCCAACGCGCCTAAGGTGTTTCATTGGATGAATACGGTCATTAGTCTCGCGAAAACCTTTATTGATGGCACCTATCACGGGCGCGGACGCGCCCGACGGCAACTGTATTTGGAAGAGTTTACGTATCGATTTAATCGTCGGTACATGGGAACCCGGATCGCCGACCGCTTACTCATGGCGTGTGTGACGAGTCAACCGCATCCGTACGCCAGGTAGTGCGACAACGCTATTGCCGGTGAGGCCACCGTAATCGAATATTCAGGGTAAAATGAGGTCCACAAGGTCGTAATGCTTGGGGATCGGGGGTTTTATTGTCTCCGTATGCGTCTTCCAATCCAGTGGACCACCAAATCTAATGCTTCCTGCCCCTCGTACGAAGCTTCGTCCGATCCAATCAGCCTCCTGAATCCAATTTGTATGACATGTCATCA
>JAMCVM010000184.1 GCA_023475835.1 Bacillota bacterium
CGGACCAAGTGTGTGCCTTGCTCTTGAGCTAGCTCCTTCGTAGACTTCATCCATCGTGGCCTTCATTGTCCCGGCAACCAGGCGGGCACTTTGCTATGCTCTCAAAGCATAGACCATTGGACCTCACCACCACTACCGGCTCGAACATTTCCCATTCCGACGCCAAAGCTCAATAGACGCAATTGCAAGGCAAATACTTTGACGGGACCTTGCTTACTCACCCGGTTCTGATGACATCCGGCAGATCGGTGGCGCCACGTGATGCCGTGAAGGGCGACTTGGGGCACAGAATGGCTCCTCCGCGGTTAGCTCGCGCCTCGGTCCGTTAGAGGACGGTTCCATAGGACACCGATCACCAAACCCTAGCCCGGAATGACTAGGATCCAGCAGTGACCCGGTTTGACTCCTGAGATCCCTTAGCTTGGATCGGGGGTGGTCCAAGCTAGGCGCCCGGCCTGGTGGGTGGTGATGCCTGTTGGCGCTAACGGGTTTTGTCATCACTTTCGTTAACATTCGTGTCATCAGAGACACCACCGATTAGGGCCAGACGTAAAGTCGAGATGAGCCCTAGAGGCTGGGATTCGACCATGCCACGCCGAGCCTAAAGTCCTGAGCAGCCGATCGCGGGCGGCGAATAACTGAAGCCGTAACCTTTTGGCAGAGCTCGGCGTTTAGCATGGCGGTGGAGAAACAAAATCAGGGAGAAGGCCGAGGTATGCGGAGGGCACGACTTATCGAACTGAAGGAACTTGGGAAAAAGCGGCGAGGCCACCCCATGGGATGGCTTCGGACCAGGAATGTCATTTGGATCTTGACTGCGCTGATGATGGCGTTCTCGGCCGCGTGGCTAAGTACGGCGCTTCGGTCCGATTCGAATTCGAAGGGGGGACTTCCTCAGGGCGTACCCAATCCCGATTTTTGGTGGGCCGTGCCGCGACTGGAACAAACCCATCTACCAGTCATTTTGCCCACATGGTTACCCGATCAAGGATCGGCGAAAGCAATTTTCAATCCCCAAAGCGCAGGCGGCTTGCCTCCTATCAATGTGGTGAGTTGGACCAATGGGGCCAAATATTCGGCCCTTGGCCCTGGTTACAGCATCGGTGTGGGCTACGTCGGTGTGGTAGCGGCGGTCCCCTTTGTGAATCAAAAATATGTGCCGACCGCAGTGCCCGATGGACTTCGCTCCAAGTTTATCGAGTCCACGGACGGACGAGACTCTCCTCCAGTTGGCATTACAGTCGTACATCCGACGCATCCCACGCGACTAATTGGTATGCCGGTGGCGATTGGTCACAGGATGACGGCGTATCTTTCCCTGGATGAATCCGGCGGCAGCATGGGGGACTTTGTCCACGCCAGTTTCTACTACCATGGCGACGTCGTGACCGTGCAATATCCCAACTTAGCGAGAGAAGACGTGGTGCGCATTGCGGCTAGTATGGTATTGGTCCACTTGCCCAAAATGATGCGCGTTTCCTATGGAAGGACGCAACTGACGATGGAGCCCCTGTCGACGACCGGGACTTCCGAACGAAAATCGAGCCACACGGCCTTTGGCTACCGCTATCAACTCGCTAAGATTAAGCCTATCCCGTCACTCGTCATCCGGCCGGTTCCCAAACGGGCGCCTTTGCCGATCAGGTTGCCAGCGATTCCCTACCCCGCTTTCGTCACGGAGATGGGCTTGCCTGACCAACTCACCACGAGCTTGCTTGGCGATAAGCAATGGCGGCATAGCCTGGTGGTGTCACCAGGGACTGTGCTGGTGCCTTCTTGGCTGCCATCGGATCAATTTATGCCCCTCGTGGCCCCGGAGCCGGTGGCATGGACGACACCAACCGGGTATTATTTGGGGATCGTCCCCAATTTCCCGCTGCAGAGCGGCATGTCTTGGTCCTACCGCAGCGCTTTGAATTCCCGCGGGTTAGGGAAGACGCATCCGGTCGTGATTCGAGGCGATCTCACCGGAGTGCTGAGTTCGTCCCCAGCCCTTAAGGTGTTGCAATTTCGAGTCACACCCTATATCGTGGCGAGCGTTGACCTGTTTATGAGGGACCCAATGGGTACGGTGCCCTCCCATCCGACCGCGTTTTTGCTAGCCCTGGCGCGGCAGGTATTGCAACCTGAGGTTCTCGTACAGGAAACTGGCGGCCGGCTGGAGCGGCCCAAAGGAGCGGCATCCGTGAGGTTGTCTTGGGGCAGGGGGTGGCTGACGCGAACCCCGTCCACGGTCCAAGTAACCTTTATGTGGCACGGTCACACGTATTCCGTCACCACGCGCGGACGGTTGGCTACGCGATCGACCGCGCTTAAAATTGCGCGGGGTCTCACACCAATGGAATGATTTGCTCAACGTTTGGCGCTCAGACCAACGACTGGCCACTGCCATCGCCCTAGTATCCGAGGACGCCGGTCCGTAATTCCCCCGATCAATGCCGTATACGGCGATTCGTGGGGATTGCCACGGAAGCGGAACGATTGATGGGCGACGCCTGCGGTGAAGTCTCGCTTTATTTGGCCGCCGAAGTCTCGATTTACGTGACCGTTTTGAATCAGCTCTCTAGAGCGAACCGTCGGTTTTAATGGAGAACGAACTCCACAGAAAATCCGAGCGAAGAACCCACCCAAACCCTTTGGGAATCATTCAAGTTAATTTTTCGTGAGTCCTTAGTTCTGAGAACCATCGTTCTTCGGTACGCGACTTTGGTATTGCTGGATGGAATCATTCAATCGTTGGAGGATGGCAGCCAGGTGCTGTTGGTCTTCCGACGGCCAGTCACGAAGAATCTCCTGGTAAACGGTGTGACGTGCGGTTCGCATGGAGTGGAATTCCTTGAGTCCGGACTCCGTAGGCTGAACTCGATGCACTCGGGCATCCTCCTGAGTCGGTGCCCGCGCTAACAAGCCTTTGCCCTCGACTACAGCAATTTGTCTGCTCATGGTTGATAAATCTACCTGTAGGCGCAAGGCCAATTCCTGAACGGTTAACGGTTCTGGTGCTTGGAGTACCTCGTGCATAATCAAATAGGCCGCACGATCTAACCTAGCGACTCCGGGATTGCGCGGGCGGGTCGCGGTCAAACGCCTGACCAATACCGCTACCGCATATTCAATTTGGGCAATGCGATCGTTGTCGATAGGGCATCACTCCTCTCCGCAGTTGAGATGATCACAACCCTAAAATAATGTGTACAATACAAGTATGCATCGATTACTTGTATTGTACAAGTTAATGAAGGAGGCGCGTACCTGGTGATCAAACACTTTCCGCCGGCAGTCTGGGCGACCGCATTTGCTACATTTGTAGCGTTCATGGGCATCGGCGTGGTCGATCCCATTTTGCCTTTGATAGGTCGCGCAATGGGGGCGTCGCCGTCTCAGGTCGAGTGGCTGTTCACCAGCTATATCGCCGTGATGGCTTTGACGATGCTGATTTCCGGAGTATTGGGTACGAGATTGGGTGGCAAACGTACGATGATGTTAGGATTGGGCATGGTCGTGATCTTTGCCACCTGTTCCGGACTCTCCCCATCCATCGGAGTTCTGGCCCTGTTTCGCGGTGGGTGGGGACTAGGCAATGCATTTTTCACTTCCACGGCACTGTCTATCATCGTGGGCCAATCGATGGGGGGCATGGGTCCCGCAATTACGCTGTACGAAGCCGCGCTGGGCCTCGGCATTGCATCGGGACCGTTGCTGGGTGGTGCCCTGGGGAGTATTCATTGGCGGGATCCTTTTTTTGGAACAGCCACCTTGATGGCAATCGCTTTTGTGGTCACCTGGCGCTTCGTCAAGGAACCCCCTGGTCGAGAAGAACCACGGACAGCCCAGGATATTTTTCGAGCCCTTCGCCATCCGGTGGTTATGACCAATGCTTTGATAGGTCTCACCTATAGTTATGCGTTCTTTACGATTCTCGCGTATTCACCTCTGACTCTAACGCATTTGAGTGCGATAGCCCTGGGCATCACCTATTTCTTTTGGGGCATTCTGGTTGCCCTCTCCTCGGTGCTGGTGGTCAACTGGCTCTTACGGAGGATGCAGCCGGTCACCGTACTGACCTTAAACTTGCCTTTCATTGTGCTGTTGTTCGTCCTCGCCGGCTTCATGCCCGGACATCGGTTGTTGTATCTGATTGTGCTCACAGGATTTTTCTGCGGCATCGCCAACGCGCTCTTTACCACCCTGGCCATGGAGGTCTCTCCCTATTCGCGCTCCATTTCGTCTGGAGCCTATAACTTTCTACGGTGGGCTGGTGCTGCCGTTGCTCCGATTATGTCTGGCCTGATCGGCCAGCATTTTGGCATGACCGTTCCGTTCTTTGTCTCGGCGGGAATTCTCGGTTTGGGAATAATTTGGCTGTTGGCTCGTGGCCCCATGCTGTCTGCCGCCCTGCGTGAAAACGCTGCCGTGAGCCAACCTAACCATGCCGATTAGGACGAGCGAACGAACAATTTGAACAAATTCTTCGTATCCGCGAGTGTTCAACGGCAGTGTGCTCAGAAGAGAGTGCCATTTGACGTTAATTTTTGGGTGCGTCCAAAGAATGCGGCCCTGGATCGTGAAAGAAGTGAGCCTTC
Source organism: Bacillota bacterium (assembly GCA_023475835.1). Classification (GTDB taxonomy): domain Bacteria; phylum Bacillota; class Sulfobacillia; order Sulfobacillales; family Sulfobacillaceae; genus JAMCVM01. Next base: position 4,584 of record JAMCVM010000184.1, read on the forward strand.
AGCGAGCCCCCTGCAAACCGAGAGACTAGATGGTCGTGTTATGGGGCGTGCCACCCAGAGCGGGTTCGCTAAGCCCACTCCGCCGGCGGCGGAGTGGGCCGCATGCTAGAATTCCACTGTCCCTGGAAAAGCGTTCCGTTCGATATTGACCTTAGCCAGGACGGCTTTTGACCCTTTCCGACCGATGGCGTACGTCCGTTCATCCAACACCGCCTTCATCTTGAGGCCGCTCGCAATTTAGTGGTATGAGCGCTGTACTGGACCACGGCGGTGAAAGCGTCGCGAGGTTTTCCCCGCCAGTGGATGCGAATGGGACTGAACACGTTATGCTCAATCGGGTTCCACTGACTCGCGCCGAGCGGAAACTCCAAGAGCACGCATGACATTCTCTGGCTTTTCGACTGGCACCCACTGATCAACAGGTTTCCCAGCAATGCCATTGGCATTGGTCAGCCTAGCCTCACACGCACGTCATCTGAGCCATCGATCGAAACAGGTTCCTTATTGGTCTCATACGCATTGACCGATACAGCTTGCTCTCCACCAGCATAACGACGTTTTGTCGGTCGTCTGGCACGGTCCGTTGCTGTCTCAGCCGATCCTTTTGGGTTGCGTCAGCACGACTTTAATCGTGGGTACGCGTCGGTCCCTGAGGGTTTCCAACGCCTGGGCGTATTGATCTAGCGGGTAACGGTGGGTTACCAATCCTTCAATCGGCACCTCCGCATCTTTTAACCAAGAAAGCGCAAGCGGAAACGTGGATATCCCACTTCGGCCCCGGTAACCATACGTTCCGAGCCAATGAATTCCTCTTGACCACAATGGAGTGAGGTCGGTCTGGATCTCACCCGATCCCCCCAACTGCAGGAATTGCCCGCCAGGTTTGGTTTGTTCCAGCCCTTGACGAATCGATGATTTCGTCCCGACCGCATCGACGACCAAATCATAGCCCTTGGGATAGTAGGTGGGTGCGCCAAATTGCCCAGGATGGGCCGGCTGTCCCAATACCTCCAAGGAACTCTGAACAAATCCTGGATCCGCTGAGGTCGCGTCGGCACCCAGTACGGTCGCCCAGTCCGCTTGATATCGATAGCGGGATACCACATGCAGCACTGTCGGAGAAAATAGCTGATGGCAGGCCCAAGTGGCCAGCAATCCAATGGTGCCTGCGCCAATGACCAACACCCTCATCGAGGGCTTTGAAGAGACCAACTCCATTCCCGCCAGCACCGTCGCCAATGGCTCGGTCAAGACCGCCCGATCATCAGACATGCCTTCTGGGACTACCCAGCATTGTTCGCAAGGAGCCCACATCTTGGTCGCAAAGCCCCCCGGCCATCGATGATGATATCCCAAGAGCATGCCTGCTCCTTGTTTTGGATCTTGCCGCTTCTCACAAAAATACGGAAAGCCCGAGGCACAGGCGGAACAGGGCACCGCTTCCCGTCGAGCATTACACCCCAAGGTAGGATCTACCACCACCCGGGTTCCTTCCGCCCGACCCGGCCGCGACTGCACCACTCTGGCCAAGATTTCGTGTCCCAGCACGGCAGGAAACGAGGTCACCGGAGCTAAATAGGCAGAGCTTTTGCCAAAAATGACCGCCGTATCGGATCCGCAAATTCCACTTAAAATCGGTTGCAACGGCACCCAGTCCGGGATTTGCTCGACATCAGAGGGCGCCGGGTTAGCCATCCAGCGCAAACTGCCACCCCACATGCTCGATCGACCTGCCCACGTCGGGCGGAGCCGAATCATCGCCATGCGCATTAAGTTGGGCTCAAAAACCACGCCCCGATAGGATTCCATGATTCGCCAGATCCCTCGCATTCCTAGATTGCACTAGTAACCCCGAACAACATGGACACCCATCTCAAATACCATCGGCGTCATCTGCTGCCCTGCCGGGCCCCCAACTTTCACCAAAATCCAACCGGGTCGTGAACTAGCCGCCCACTGCAGCATAAATACACCCCGGATCGGCAGCGAATACATCGCCGGTTACCGCGTAAGCCCGAGCCCGCGATCCGCCACAACTTTGGTTCCATTCACAGTGGGCACATTGCCCTTTCAAAAGGCTGACGTCACGCAGTGCCGTCATCAATGGAGACTCTTGATAGATGGTGCGAAATCCTTCCTCTCGTACATTCCCCGCCTTCAAGGGAAGATAGCCGCTAGGATAGACAAACCCTTGATGATCGATAAAGGCAAAACCCCGGCCTTCCCGCAACGACGGTCTTTTGTTGTCCGGCATCGTCCGTTCCAAGGCCCTGCGATATTGGGGAGCCGCCACCACCGTGACCCGAAATTCCACGGTCTGTGCATATTCTGCGATCCAGGTTAGCCGTTCCTCAATCTGCTCGGACGACAAGGCTTCACTTAAGCGCGCGCGGCCGGTCGGGACCACAAAGAAGATCTCCCAACTCGACACCCCCAAAGATTGCACCCGATCCCCTAATGCCTCCAGTTCTGACGCCGTGTAGGTCCCTACTGCGGTATTGATTTGCAGACGCATGCCGTGAGAGGTCACTTGGCGCGCCATCTCCATGGTTCGTTGGTACGTTCCCGGAACCCCTCGAAATCCATCATGAACTCGAGCACTGGCTCCGTCGAGACTCAAGGCCACACTGCGCACGCCCAGCGCCTTCCACCGGGCAATCGTCTCTTCGTTGAGTCTCGGGGTCACGCTCGGAGCCATTGCAGTGCGAATCTGGCGCTTTCCGGCCGCTTGCAAAATCTCATCCAAATCGGGGCGTTCCAAGGGATCTCCACCGGTAAACACAACCACTGGCGGCCATTCATACCCTTCGAGGTCGTCGAGCACCCGTTCAATCTCGGCCAGCGAAAGCTCCGACGCATCTCGATGAACAATCGCCTTCGCCCGACAGTGCCGACAATGAAGCGCACAGGCCCGGGTCAGTTCCCAGGTCAAGACATGCGGGGCTTCATGAATCGCATGATTCAAAAAATCATCTCCTCGCAAACACGTTTCCGACATAGCTCTTTAGGCACTTTGCGATTCCGATCTAAGACCCTGGGGGGACACTCACCGGCCGGCCGGGTTGGTGGATAATCCACTGCGCCAATTGCTCGGCAGCAGTCATGGCGTCTTTAATGCAAGAGGCCACCCCCACCCCTCCCATAAACGCTCCTACAATAGCCAAGTTCGGATACAAGCGCAAAAGCGTTTGCCGCCAGTCGGCAATTCGTTGCTGTTGATCCAGATCGATCTGGGGCAAAGCCTGATTCCAGCGGTAGATGGTAGACACCACCGGATCCGCTTTCACACCTGCCAAGTCATTCAATTCTTGGCCGTGATGGCGCATCATATCCTCGTCCGACCAGGTGCGCACATCGACTGGGGGGTGAGCGCCCCAAAACGTGCGCAAGGCCACATAAGTGCCGTCGTCTGGATACTGCCACTTGCGCGAAAGCACCGTGCAAGCATCCATCAGCCACGGGGTGCCGGGGCCATTCCAGAAGCCTGAATGTTGGTACAGTCGTTCAGGAATGGCATCCTTGGCATATAAGCCAACGACCAGAGCGCGAGGCCGATGACCGATGGTGTCTAACTCTCGAGCCCATGTTGGCTGCCACCCTGCCATCAAGCGCCGCGCTATGGGTGCGGGAGTCGCCAAGACCACCGCATCGGCCAAATAAATCCGACGATCGCGATGGATTTTAAAGCCCGTGGTCTCAACGTCCGGTTGCAAAAGAGTGATCGTACTGCCTAGTTTGATTTTCCCTTTGAGTTTCTCGGCCAAACGCTTGGGCAACTGAGCCATACCCTCTCGAAAAGTAATGCCTTGATCTGTGCTTGAAGGCCCGGTCGACTCGCCTTCGGTGGTAATTCGCCATGCTGACTTTATCCCCGGCCGTGGATAGACTATATCGGAGTCGAGCTTTAGTTCCGAGATCCACTCCCGCAGCCAATCTTCCTTCACAAAGAGGGTATCCGGTCCGCCTTCGACAACCATACCTAGCAGGCGATCACTGCGAATGACTCCACCCACTTGGCGCTCCGCCTCATACACCCTAATCACATTATCCGCGGCCAATTTTTGCTGCAAGTGATAGGCTGCGGTCAAGCCCGAAATCCCCCCACCAATGACGGCAATCTCCATCCGTTGTCCCTCCTTGCTTCAGACTCTATCGATTCTGAAGCCCCTAGCATCCTCATTATCGACGGGATCACGGGCGACTTCTGTGGTCCACCGGTCGAGATCTTTCGGTCCAGTCGGCCCTAACTTTGCCAAAGAACCATTCACTTTCGGGCCTGCTTCGCCCTCAGCCAGGGAATTGAGCCCGCCCCTCGGGTCGATTCCCTCGAGTGGGAACACATTATCCGCGATCGTGGTTGACAAATTCGTAACGAGTAAAATGCGAGGCCGCCTCGGTTCTGCGCGCATATCCCATTTTATCTAAAATCCGACTGACGTAATTTTTTACGGTTTTTTCGCTTAGATACAACTGTGATCCGATTTGACGATTGGTCATGCCTTTAGCCACTAAGGCCAGCACCCGACGCTCAGACGGGGTCAGACTATCCACCGGATCGTCTGGGCCGATGCCTCGAACCACCCGTTCGAACCCCCCCATCCCCACCATTAAGCCCCCCAACTCGGCCGTGTGGATTCCTTCAATAATCGATTCGGCGCGAGTGTCTATCGGAAAGCAGGCCGAAACCCCGGCTCTCAGCGCATCTTGAAGTTCCGTTCGGCTCCAGTGATTGGCCAGCATGATGACGTGCAGAGGCGACCTAGCCCGAAGTTCTCGGCACAAGGCGATGCCTGAAATGTCGGGCAAGGTGTCGGCCATCACCACCACGTCGGCGTGACCTGGAATCTGGCGAAGCGCGTCTTCTCCGGTGACACACTCCCTGGTTAAAATTAAGCCCGATTCGCGCTCGACTAAGCTTCTGAGGCCCAGTCGCACCAAATCTTGCCCGTCCACCAATCCTACCCGCACCGAATTCGCTATCTGATGTACAACCAATGTTCCCCATCCTCTCACAGAACGACCCGAGCCGTCCTAAGCTCTGGTGTCTATTTTCAGGCTTGCAAAACCTCGGAAGTCTCGACGGGAATCGATTCTCGCTCTTTGAGTCCACTGAGAAGAAAGCCCCCGAGCACTTCTGCCATTTCGCCGGGATCCAACGGCCCGTTGGGGTCATACCATAGATAGACCCAATTGGCTACGGATAATAAGACTAAACGGGCATAGCGCACCGACACCGGAGCAAAGACCCCTTCATCGATTCCCGCTTGAATAATTTCTGTCCACATCGCTTCATAACGATCTCGACGCTGTTGAATTAACGCCCGCCGCTCGGGACTTAACAACAGCCATTCATGAAGAAACACCCGAGACGTGTCTAGATGCGTAGCGACCACGTTAATGTGGGCCTTCAGGCCCTCCACCAACTTGACATCCGCGGACGTCGGCGTCGATAGAACCGGAACCAACGCCTCGATGAAGGCATCGCTTCCCGCCATCACCACCTCAAACAACAAGTCCTCCTTACTTTCGATATGGGCGTATAGGCTACCGGATCGAATCCCCCGGGCACTGGCAATATCTCGAATACTCGTGCCGTAAAATCCCTTTTGACTGAACAGTTGTCCTGCTGCCTGAACCAAGTCCGCTCGAGAATTTTGCATCGGTCGCGCCTTCTTTCACCAAGCAATCGCTTGCTTTTTTGTAAGCTTAGAAAATTATCGCTCCTACCCATAGGGCCGAAGGACTCTATTTCATGGGTCCTTTGACCCAATCTTCACACGCCCGAACGTGCTGTGCGCGCAAACCGCATGGTCTAAAAATCCGTCAAGATGCGCCTATTTATGCATTTTGGGTCGATCCAACGAAGCCGCTACTCGGGATGAAAGGAGACTCAACCTGAATGGAGTCAGGTTAAGGATTGTCCGATCAATGGTTCTTCAAATTGGGCGAGCAGTGGATTGCGCTGGTGGCCTCCGCTCCGGGTGGTCCAGCCTGGCCGACGGTAAAAAAGCGGTGTCTTCACACCACCTTCCAACATGGTGACCCCGAACTGGGTAAGACTGTCCATTAACGGGCGGGACCTTATCCATATCATCGGTCAAGCCTAAGCGGTTTCGGAGGTTCTGGCCTACCCAACCAACGTCCCAACGATTTTATACGGCATACGGCTCACAGTTTTCGTGTTTGGGTGAACGCCATCGTATTGGGAAACGGTTATGCACCCAGGTATTGAGACGCCCACAGCATTTGAATCCAATGGGCAAATGCTACACGCGCCCAGTATAAAGCATTCCCCTTTTCATCTGGATAATCGGCTTAGGCTCTTTTCATCCTCTTTTGACGTCGGACGACGGTGGCTCTCGATGCAACCAATGCTATACTAAAAAGGGAGAACATACATTCCCTCTGGTGTCGAAGGCTGTCGAGGACACGCGTGCTCAGAGGTCGGACGCGGCGGTGAGGAGAGGAGAGGATTCACGAATGCGAGTCACACTTAGGAGAAAGCGCAAGCGGGCCGATCCGAAAACGTCCATCGCATACCAAGCGAAAGATATGATTCAAAAGATTCTAGTCGATCGGCTGGGGAACGAGGCGCTGGCGTGGTATGGACTGGAGTTGCCGGCGATTCATGGGCCCCT
>JAMCVM010000178.1 GCA_023475835.1 Bacillota bacterium
CTTCCAAGGCTCCGGGACTGCCGTCGCTCGCGAGGAGCAATGTTTCTGGTTCCATGGTATCCTCTCCCTATATGTTCACTAGAATCGGTGATAGGCGAACAAGCATGTGCCCGGGCCGGAGATTTTCCGTAAGACCACTTGCCTCTGTCCTAAGTTCGCTCCTGACCATTTACGTTCCATTGGCTGAGCGTTTGAGTGGGTTGAAACGCGAACGATGGGACTACGCCATGTGCAGCACGGTGACCAAATATTCTGCCGTCACGCTCGTTCGCTCGCCAAAATGGCGCTTAAGCGTGACTGGCACGGATGCAGCTATTTGGTCTGAAGGATTCTTTCATCGAACCCTGGCATCGGATCTCGCCTCCTAATTGAAGACGCTCATACGGTCAGAGCTTTTCGAAAAATCCGTACGTATAGAAGAACGGTCTGCGTGACCAAAGACGGTTTCTCCATACCGACACATTTAGTTCGCTAATGATTCGAGCATTTGCTCCTAAATCGTTGGCCTCACAGAAATCTGAATCCGACACAGGAAGATACACCTAGTTGCCCAAGTGGATCGCGGTGCTGAAATAGCTTGGCGTGGCTGCAATGGCTTGATGGTTGCTGTTTGTGAGTGCACTGTCCACAATGGGGATTCTAACGCTCGATGGCGAATGGCCTTTTATCGTGAAGGCCGCAACGTCGTTGGTGACCACGACATAGATTCCCCCCCCGCGTCGACGGTAAAGGCTCTCCGCCTTGCGTATAGAGAACACCCGACACCGCGTGGATGTGCATCGCGCCATTGAAGTTGGCCACGGTATGCCCATTGAATCGACGACGGGGGCGCAAACCCGGTCCATGGGAATGCTGCCATGCGCCAGCATGGACAAAGCCTCGGTGCTCAGCGCGACTCTCGAGACTTCGCCCCAGACGAAGACGTTCGCCGGGGCTCCGTTTTGGGTATGCACTGACCAGGTGACGCTAGTTCCCGAAGGAATGTCAATGGTGGTAATGAGGTCGACATTACCAAAGCGAACCCTGGCCTTGGCGACGGTGAGGACCGGGGTGGTAGGCTTAGGTGCGGCACCCCCGAGATGAGAGTGCTCTTGGGATCCTCTCTGGACCTAACGTTCTGAGGTCGGATGAAGCCGAAGAATGCCACACCATCCCTGGGCATCCCGGCGGCCAAACTGGAGGAGCGTGGCAGAACCAACGCCAACAGACCGCTGGTCGCGAGCACCGGGGTCGCCAGCGCCAAGGCCAGTCCGGGCAAATCCCTCTCCCTCCTTGGATGAAATATCGTTGACCCATCACACATCGTTCAGACAAGAGCCTATAAAACCTCACGGCCAGGGGAGTACCCAGATTCCCGGACGTTGGCAGCACCGACCTCGCATGCGGTGGATGCGCACATGCGGTTAGGACAGCGGGAGAAATCTTGCGCGTCTTAAGTAACTAATGCCATTATACCATCTTTCGTTAATATTTAAAAATATTAGTCAGAGCACTTATTGAGAATCGAATGATGTTAGGAGTTAGCATTACTATATATTCGGCACTAAAGAATTGAAACGTACTCCTTGATCAAGAGGGTTATGGCACTCAAACCTGATCGGTGCCAGTATCAGATCTTTAATGCCGAGTACATAGTCAGCGTGAATCAATCGCAAACCCGCCCTCGGGGCAGCGTATTATTGAGAACCCTTGACGATAAAACGATGGCGAGTCATTTATGATCATGGGGAGCGCTATCTCGCGTGAAGTTTTTGACTCTCATCCACATGGTCAAATTCATTTAGACGCTACGATCCTATGTGAATGCTCCCGCCGGCTAGATTTATGCCGCCAATGGACGCGCTGAGTGTGCCTTGATCTCCACTGTTCTTATCGACTAAAAGGGCACCAGGCGATGGCTTCATGGATGAATCTCCTCTTCAGAATACGGTGAGCATGCTTTAGTGAGGGATTACCTATCATCGAGCGACATGAACCCACGTTTCGCGCCCTTATACCTAGATATTGTATCGTGCCATGATCTCAATACGACATATTGATTGGAAATATTTAAGGGGCACAATTTATTGGGCTTAATCGAAGGGCTTAACCCCGATCTATGGGGATGCAAAACGTGGGATGCATCATTTCGCGGTCCGCCATAATGGCTTACCTTGTTCTTGTTTGAAGACGATAGTGGCGGTGTGCGACTCGATTTCTGAGGGTTTGATTTTCGGAAATTCCACGTTGACAATACTATGAAAAGAATTCAATCAAAAAGTTGAGGAACATCCTGGTGAACCATGGGGAAGCATTCGTCCCTAAAATGGCACGACTTGGATCACCCTCCTTGACAGATCCGACCCCTCCCGACTTCATGCGTTGTTTGTCATGGAGGGTCGAAAATGCGATCGTGAGTAAGAAAATAAATTCCTCGATTTTTGATTTCCTAACATGCAGAGGCTGAGGGTATACTGATTAGTAGAATTGCCGTGAGTCAACCTAGGTAGGGTATCGTCTGAGTCAACGTCCATCAAATCTTTTCTGAGCGCGCTTCCATTCTTTCTTTTGTGGGCGATCTTGGCAGAGCAGGTCAGGCAATCAGTGAGAGAGGTATGGGTTAAAACCCGGGTGGAGTGCCTGAACTCGTGATGGCTGGGATCGCTGTATGACCCTCTTCATCGGACCTGGACATGATGCCTTGAGCGCCTCGTGTCTCTATTGAATGGGGAAGCCTTGCGTAACCGGCCGAGGAGTTGGTGCATAATTCGGGAATCGATTTTTGGCTATTTATACCAGGCATAGTCCGGGTTCTGGTCTTTCTTCTAGGGACTTATGCGCGAACTCGCTAGGAGGACACAGAGTGGATTGATGGGACGTATAGATGCTCCCATGCCGAGGGGTGTAGCCATCCAAACCTCTTCAGAGTTCTTATTAACTCAGCATTGAGGGTAACGGCTCTGGTCGTCCGTTTAAGTCTGGGACATCAGAGTTTGGAGAGGCCCGATAAGGAGGGGATGGACTGTGGTGAAGTTGCGCAGCGGTTTACGACAAGAATTGTCCTTTCTCGACTTAACCATGTCCTCGTTGGGAGCGATAATCGGATCGGGATGGCTTTTTGCGGCGTATACGGCCGCTTATATCGCGGGCCCGTCTGCAATATTTAGTTGGCTCATCGGAGGAGGGATCGTGCTCCTTATTGCTTTGGTGTATGCGGAATTGGGCTCCATGATACCCGAGTCGGGCGGGGTAGCCCGCTATACGCAGTATTCTCACGGCCACTTGACGAGTTTCGTCGTAGGTTGGGCCGCCATTATCGCCTACGCTTCCGTCCCTGCGGTAGAGGCAGAGGCGACGGTTCAATACATGAGCCATTTTTACCCAAGCCTCTATGTGAACGGAACGCTCACGGTATCGGGGTTGACGGCGGCTGGCCTCCTTATTCTTCTCTTCTTTAGCATTAACTTTTTGGGTATCCGTCTCTTCGCTCGGATTAATACTCCGTTGACCATGTGGAAGGTGTTTCTGCCGACGTTGACGATCATCGTTTTGTTGATTGTAGGACTGCATCGGGTGAATTTCAGTCGCGTGGGCGGAGTCATGCCGATGGGCTCATCGGGCATGCTGGGTGCGGTGGCTTCGGCGGGAATCGTCTTTTCGTTTCTGGGATTCCGCCAAGCCGTCGACTTGGCAGGGGAGGCAAAAAATCCTCAGCGGGACGTCCCTCGAGCGTTGGTGGTTTCGCTCGGGATAGGTATTGTGCTTTACACGATGCTTCAAGCCGTCTTTATCGGATCGGTTCCGACGCGTCTCATAGGTTCTGGATGGGCCAATTTGATACATAACAGCCAACTCGCCAGTGGACCCTTTGCCGAATTGGCTATTTTAACCGGGATATCTTGGTTGGCGGCGTTGCTGTTTGTCGACGCTTTTTTGTCACCCGCGGGCACCGGTAGTATTTACCTGGCTTCAACGACTCGCGTGTTGGACGCATTAGGTCGCAATGGCTACCTGCCTAAAGGGCTCACTAAAATCAACCCCAAGACCGGGGTCCCGAGCATTGCTCTCATCGTTTCGGCGATGGTCAGCCTGATTTTTCTGGCTCCCTTTCCGGCGTGGCAGTCTTTGGTGGCCGTGATTTCGGGAGCCACGGTGTTTACTTACATGGTGGGACCCGTTTCTGCTGCAGTATTTCGGCACACGATGGAAGAGGTCCATCGGCCCATTCGTTTAACGGGCCTTAAATGGATTGCTCCCTCGGCCTTTATTGGTGCATCGCTGATTATTTACTGGGATGGGTGGGTGGCGGACGAAAAACTCCTCGGCATTATTCTGGCGGGAGTCATTCTTTATCTCATCGTCAGTTCCATTGTCCCTCAGATCATTGCGAAGCCTTCCTGGCAGTCGTTTAAGAGCAGTGTATGGATCTTCTTATATCTATTCTTTATGTTGGCCATGTCTTATTACGGATCGGGCGTCTTCAAGGCACCGGCCAATCATGGGCGCGGATTTATTCCGTATCCTTGGGATCTCGTCGTGATCGCGGCGGGTTCTCTCGGCTTTTACTATTGGGGCGTGGCCAGCGGATATCGTAGTCGCGCCGCCACGGAAATCGTGGAAGCGATCAACGAGAGTCGTGAGACCGAGGCTGTCTAGGAAGTTCGAGAACTTTGATTCAGAGGACTTCGCGATTTTCTGTAGTAGCTCCTGGCACTTTCCGATCGGACGGATGACAGAAAGCCGACTCCCTGCGGTAGGCTATCGTCTCAAGAAATGGTGCCAGCGGGCATTTCGCGGGGTTGCTCACTCGACGCGAACGTGAGTGCTAATCGGCTATGATCCATCGGTTCTCCTCGTCATCATTTGCTGTTTGAAGCTCGTACTCCTAACTTGGAGGGACCATCCTTTTGCGTAATCGTTACGGTTGATTCAACAGAGGTGGTCTTAGAATCCGCAGCCAGGGCAAGTAAGTCGCAAAGCTTGGCTTCGAAAGAACCGGTGTAGGGACCGCTGCACCGTGCCGTGCGTGCCCGCGGCGACCGGCCAAGAAATCAGGAGGTGCCCGGATGAGCCCGGATGCACGCGGATTGGAGCAGGCTAATGTACCCACACGACTTGACGATCTGCCCCTTCGGTTTTGGGTGATGGCGATCGCCACGGGAGTGGGTGCCGGGCTGGGCGCTATTTTGATGATGAAAATTTTGCGAACGGTTCAGCACTGGGCATTTTCATATGGGCATGGCCAATTTTCGGCCGGAGTCTCGCATGTTAGCGATCAGAGACTGGTGCTGATGTTGGCGCTGGGAGGGTTGGTGACCGGAGTGGGCCTTTGGTGCATTCGACGGTTCTTGGGCGACACGGGAGGGGAGCCCACTGAGGTAGTCTGGACGCAATCCGGCCGTCTGTCGCTTATTCACACGCTGCTGAGTGGAGCTCTTTCCGAAATTACCGTAGGCTTTGGTGGTTCCATCGGCCGGGAAGCTGCACCCCAACGCTTTGGTGCGGCGGTGGCATCATTTTTGGGAGTCCATTTGGGACTTGGTCACAGCCATCGTTACATCCTGATCGCTTGTGGCGCTGGAGCCGGTTTAGCCGCCGTCTACAACGCCCCTTTGGCGGGAGCTCTATTTGCCACCGAGATTTATCTAGGAACGGTTTCGCTCCCCCTGATCCTACCAGCATTACTGACTTCAGCCGTCGCGACCGCGGTGGCTCGGCTGGGACTTCCGGCATCGACGGCATATCATGTGCCCGCGATGGCTCACTTCAATTTGTCTCTGTTGGGGTTTTCTGTGGTGCTCGGACCAGCAATCGGGCTGGCCTCCGCCGGTTACATAGAATTAATTGGCTGGGCGAATGATCACCGACCTCAATACCGTCTATTGTGGATTGTGCCTTTGCCGGTTTTCATCGGATTAGGCATTATTGCCATCCGCTATCCCTTGTTGTTGGGAAACGGCATTGATTTGGCCCAGTTCGCCTTTACCGGACGCGGAGCACTTTCGATATTCGCGATCTTGGCGCTGCTTAAGCCTTTAGTCACCTCCGCGACCTTGCTGAGTGGAGCCAGCGGGGGGCTCTTTACCCCGACCATGAGTTTCGGAGCGGCCTTGGGCGCATTTCTAGGACGGGCTTGGACGCTATGCTGGCCTGGCCCCTCCGATGCCAGTTATGCTCTGATAGCGGCCGCTGCGATGATGGCCGCAGCCATGGAGGCGCCGATGACCGGTGTGGTCTTCGTAATTGAGTTAACCGGTCGCGGTCTCGACACCATCGTGCCCATATTAATTGCAGTGGTCGGGGCAACGTTCACCGCCCGTCACCTCAACTTGCGGTCCATCTATTCGGCACGTTTGGGTCCGGACCTTCCGGCCCAAGACGAGAGGGGACATTCCCGGCCTTCGCTCCCACTTTCCTAGTCTGCATCACCGTCACTTTAAACGGGTTGAACCTCCCCGTCCTAAAGGGCGGAGATTCTGGGGGAACCACCGTGGCTGCGTCGCGGGGCGTCAGACCCTCGGAGTAAGCCTCCTGACTCGCCATGGCTTATCCCGTCAGCACCATGCCGGAGCTCAGCCGGGCTACGCCTTGGCGTTTCCCGGAGGGGAACGGGACGGCGATACGTGATCCGTTGGGGTACTAACAGCTCCCCGGGGGCGAATCTCCCCTGAATGCATCCCTTTGTTGAGGATGTTCACCGCGCCGACCCCATCCCGGTGCGCCCGATAGTCACAGGCGCGACAATGGTAGGTTCGGCCCGCCACCTTGTTGAGATAGTCACAGTGCGGACACGTCCCAAACGTGTCCGCTTCACTGATCGTGATCAGTGGGATACCGTGACGACGGAGCTTGTATTCTAGGTACTGTTCGAAACGCCCAAATTCCAAGGCCCCGACCTCTTGGTTCGTCCGTCGAGACCGGCGATGCCGTTTTTTGTCGTTGAGGGTGCCGAGATCGCCCGTGTAAAGAACGGTGATTCCGTAGGCGAGACAAAACGCGACGATCTGATTCGCAGCATGATGCAAGGCATTGCGGATGATCCGTTCCACTTTCTGGCTGGTTCGGTATCGGGAGCGGTTCAGACGCTTGCGTCGTCGTGACCCGGGTTTCGTGCGGGCCCTTTTCTTGCGCAGCGTGGCTTGGGCCTTGGCCCGACCCTGCTTCACGGACCGCAGGCCGCGACTCGACACCGCTATTGCCGCTTCACCGTCAGAGACCATGCCCAGAGGAATCACTCCGATATCCAGTCCTCCGACTTTACCGGATTCCGGGAACACGGGCTCGGCAAGTTCTTGGGTGATGGTCAAGTAGAGTTCACCAAAGCCCAGCTCCGCTTGCACCACCCGCCCGGTGGGCATCGCCTCCGGGAGATGCCCCCGAATGGGTTCAGGTCCCCAGCCACGGGGTAAGAGCAGAGGCTGGCCTTGAATCTTGATCGCTTGGCCCTTAAAAATGGGGTTAAAGTATCGACGGAACCGATAGTGTCGTTGACAGTAGGGGTGCCCCGCTCGTTTGTCCCCATTTTTTCTCTTCGTGTGAACCCCGTCGATGGGGGCACAGAACTTCTCGATGATCGCTTGGACGGTCTGTGAGTGGAGCGGAAGCCGCCGTTTAAAATGGGCTTTCAATTGGGTTTCGGTCGGCTACGGCCCATGCCGCCGACGACAGAAACGGTGAATCTGGACCAAATGCGTCCACAGGTCGTCAGCGGCTCGGCGAGCTTCAGATGCTTTTTCCCATTCCGTCTGGGAAAGGGAAACACGAAAGGTGAAGACCGTCGTCTCTTGCATGGAGCATCCCCTTTCTTGACGAGCGGTTGTTCCTGTTAAACCATTGGTCTATGGAAAATACCAGCGATTATAGAACCGGTAGGCATTGTGTCTTCAGTCTACATGTGCCTTGGGTCTTTGTGGTGAAGTATCGACGGTTGGTCTTCACCAAAGAGATCCTGGGGGACTTGCGGACGATCTTCTCCGACGTATGCCAGGACTTCGAAGCTACCTTGGAGGAATTCGACGGGTAACGCGATCATGTGCTATTGCTGATCACTTACCCACCGAAGATAGCCATTTCTCGATAGGTGAACAGTCTTAAAGGCGTATCGTCCCGACTGATTCGTAAGAAACACTATCCCACCATTGAGCGAGCGCTTTGGGGTGGAAGTCTTTGGTCTTCGAATTATTGTGCCCGATCAGCAGGCTGAGCGCCTTTGTCGATTGTCAAGCAATCCATCGAGCAGCAGGACCCCCCCGATTGACCCCTACGGGGTCAGCGCCTTATATCTCCGCCCTGAAGGACGGAGTTTTACGGAGCATCCCGATAAAACAAGGTAGAATGGTCTGCCAACTGGAACTGGGGGTAGGCGCCTCAGACTGGCTATTAAAATCTGCGCCCCATCCATCCATCCATCCATCCATCCATCTAAAATCTCAGCAATCATCGACGTCGACGCTTCGATTGGCGAAGGGCGGAATGTTTTCCGATAGGCTGCAGGCGACCATGGAGTGATCACAGAGCAAGGAAACGTCCCTGATATTAACGTTCCGTCGATGGTGCGTACCGATTTGCTACGGTTCAAGGCTATCTGGCGACCGTTGGTAAAGAATGCCAATGCGGTTGAGCGGTGCGGCACGCCCACGATGGTTGGCTTTGCCCGTGAAGGCCAAAGGTTGGATCGCAGTCAGATGGAACGGGTGACCGGAGATGATGCCGCAGTTCTCCCCAATCGGGTGCTCGGCACCCCCTTGGGGCCGAGCAACTGCTTTGCTAAGACCATGAATGCGTATTCCATGTGGATCAAAGAGCAAACATCCGCATGAGCAACAAACTCAGCGGCAAAGAAGTCCATTGGTTATCTGTGTATAATTGGTCGAAAATATTCTCATTCGTTTCAGCGAAATGGTTTTGATCAAGTGGGGCTTCGCCATTAGCAAATTCCGTCTAGAACCGTAGACGGGTATTGACCCAAAAAAACGCGACCGTAGCGGTGGAAGCGTTTCAAATGATCAACAAGGGGGAGAATTCGTTGCTGGAATTGATCGGGGTCGTTGCATAGGTCGGGGTGCCACAACCGCTTGACCATGGTTGCTGGTCAGCGTACTCCGCGTCCTGGATTAGCAAAACACCGGATGTCGAGATGTCCCCTACATGGAAGGTGGCGGTTCGTGGGTGACGACGACGGTAACATTCTCGTCGATCGACTTTAAGGTAACCCTGTTTTGTCTGTAAGTTACGCCCGGCACCGCATTGATTTTGATGGCGCCGTTACATCCACCACGTGGGTGCCGACCTCGTCCATCGTGGTGCTATTGACCACGGTGGACGAGGTCGGCGGACTTAGTGTACAACCGAGGGTTCGCCGTAAACGACGATTTTTGCGGTGGCGGTGTTGCCATCGAGCGACGCTGCTCACGATTACAGCTAACGGAGGGTTTGCGCCCGGTTGATAGTGACGATCTTGGCTAGGCCCCAAGCAACGAGTGCATAGACTGCCATGGCAACCAGCGTATAAATTTCGAGGTGATACACTCCGGTTGATGAAGTGTATCCAAAGAGGCTAAAGAATGGTGCGGTAAAGGGACCTGTTACGCTGTAGATGAAGCTGGCGAACCCGTTCAGCGGATTAGCTCCGAGAACCCCCAGAACAAATCGGAAGGCGAGGAGTACCAGAAGCACTCCAAAGACATATTGAATGATGCGCGCGATTAATACTTGTCGAGGGTAGTTAGCCGTGGTTTCAAGAGCGGTCGTTTTCTGAACGGTGTTGCCTTGGTCGATGACTGTTTCCGTCCGTTGTTCGGTAACGTTGGTTTCTTCCATATCAAACACACCCCTTCTTTATCTGGACTTCTAAATAGGTATTCAGCGACGATTTTTAGTCTAGTCATGGCACGTATCCGTCGGAAATACTCAGAGTAATCGTCTGTGGCACTGAGTTCAGCCTATGCCCGTCCAATGGAATTTAACGGAGGCTCGTCGGATGGTAGGGACCGACCATCTGCAGTGATACGGACCAAACCGGAAGGATCAACTGCATCGGTGGAGGATGCACACATTCGATTGGGAAAGCCGGAGGAAGTTTGCACGGTTTAAGCAACCAAGGTCATCATACCATATTTTGTTAATATTTAATAATATGATTCATATTATTAACAGAAAAGGGAAGAGCGGTGTGATTCTGTTATTAGGACCCAAAATTGCCCTATCTCCCGAGAAGTCCGTGCCTTAGGCGCAAGGTACATGGCGTTAAGATCCGAATGTGACGCATTGGTCTGCCTAGATATCATGTTAGCAGCAGCGCTGTCTCAATGGATATCCCGTAGGTCAAAGGTTTTGTTGTAGAACAACGCGGTGCTGCTCGTGGCTCTATTTGGCAAGACGTGGCGACGAACCATGATTTGATACCAACCGTACAATTTAACACGCGAGCAGATATCACGTGGGCTGTCCTAAAGAGGGACCTGGGGGCGGCGAAGGGAAAGCATAGGCTCTTACGCACTTTCTGTTATTAAGACTTGACTCGGTAACCGTAAAGCGAAAACAGAGTCCATTTGTCCAATGGTGGTTCTATGAAAATATTGCCGAAATCATACGCTGGACATTCTCGACGCGATGGGGCTCTTACGCTCTTTCTGGTATTACTCGACTTTCGTCGTTAGAGTTTTGAAAACGGCCAAATCCGTTGGTGTGCTTAGCTTCTAGTCGTTGAAGGTGTGGAAGGGTACGGTCGCCGAAGCGCGACTCGGGTCGTACGGACCGAGGCCCAGGATATCAAAGATTTGCTG
>JAMCVM010000230.1 GCA_023475835.1 Bacillota bacterium
GGGGGGCAGCGCGGAGACGATAGTGTACGAGACTAATCGCACTTCGACGAGCTTTTCGGGCACCGCCTTGGACCTCGATGGTCCACTTCCCCCCTGTCCACGTAGTCTCATCGGAGCGTGGGTGTCGTTCGACCCCAAGTTCCGCAAGTCAGGAAACGAGCATTTGATGAATTCATGGGAGTCGTTAGCCGGATGGCTCCCACACCAATCCTCGATCAATCGGCATCCCGAGCGCTTCAAGAAGGCGGCGCTGATAGGGTAGCACGGCAATCCTTTGACACCACGTATAGGTCTCATGGGATGGTCGCCGAAGATCCAAGTCGCGGAACGCCTCGAGCATCACGGTCTCCGAAGGCCGTTTCACCTTGCGATAGGGTCGACTGAAATTACTTCAATACAAGGTTTTCTATGCGGGTTGTTTTAGGAAGATTATCCGAAAAGGTTTTAAGACTTCCTCTACCTGATCCGCTTCACGAAGTTCCTGGCGGCGGGGCGGGTTGCCGCCTTGACTGCCTGGAGCAAACTTTGGCTCCAGCGCATTGCGCGCCTCTATCGGCTGCACGCCTTGCAAAATTCGCTGGAGCCGGACTCCATGGACTGAAGCATTGTGGATAGCCACCTGCGCCGATGGGTCGACACCATGGCGACCGTCTGGCGTCGAGAACAGGCCGATCCGAACACCTGACGCAAGCCGCCCGGATGGTCTTGGCCACCGTGGAGCGCCCACGGGACGGATCGACTCGGTTTCTCGAGTATCCCGAAATTCCATGAGAGAATAACGAGGCTAAGCGGCGGGTGCGGACCCCGATGATTGGGCGCAAAACCTACGATGGGAGCCGGGAGCCATAGTGTGGACCTTTTGGGCCACGGCACTCCAAAACCACCGCGATCCGATGACCGATCTGCGCGATGATCTCCACGCCTATGCGGCCAATGGCCCTCAGCCGCGCTCCGAGACAGCCCTCGCCGCCTTTTCGCCGCCCAAATCTCCGGGGTCCACGGTTCCGAGCGACTCCGGATAGGTCGCCTCCGCGCCCTCGCAACTGACCCATCGTAGCCGTGACCCCTCGCCCGAGGATGGGGTCCTTAGGGATGGCCGGACGGGTTTCCCGATCTTCGGGGTGCAGTGTCCTGAAGGGTGTGCTGGGGTCCACAGCCGTTCTCGGTGGGCTCAGCCCTCGTCCGCCACGGCCCAACCCTCGGGTCACTCGGTGACCCGTTCACCGATGATCGGTCAGGCAAGAATCGACGGGAAACCGCCCAAAAACAACCATCCCTCTTGCACCGGACCACCCATCCTTGGAGGCCCGTTATGCTTGCGCCAATCGCGGTCCACCCGAAACAGCTTTCCTTGGGCTTCTCTGCCTGGAGAATTCAGACCGAAATCTATCGATTCTCACGTGACTTTTGTGACTCTCGTGACGAGATCGATCCAGCCCCATCACGGCATACATGCCCCACTTCAGTCTGCAAGGATCCGATTACCCCAATCCGGGTCTACCGAATCTATACGCCTCCCGCGCATCACGGTGGGGTGCAATGGTTGGACCGATCCGTCTATTGCCGCTATAAGGGCGATGATTCGGTCGATATCTCCACCTGGTTTTGCACAAAACAGGCCAAATCTGTCGACATGAAACCGAAGACCATTCAACCGTAGATTGCAAATAGCCTTTAAAACTGCGGATGACTCAGAGCGGCGCCATTAAACCGTGAAACGTGGCTCCAGCGCTCCGTCATCGCCATAACTTGAATCAAAGTCCTCCGCTTGCAGCCAATAGGTCTTGTCGGCTGCAGGGGTACGCCGCCGTTTTACCGTACGCTGCAACGAGTATCCTAAAAAAATCGCGCCTACAAATAGTGCGGCTTCATGGACCCGCAGGGCCGAGCGCACCCGAGGGAGTTCGTAGATTCGACTGCTACGCCAAATCCCAGCCAGTCCTGCACTGTGCGCCATAATCAAAATGTTCTGCACTGCGGCCGCACAGGCGGCAAAATTCTCCCGAGTCGCTCGCTCATCGGCCCCGGTGTCGGAGTACACCGTCACGATGGCGGGCGCACTTAACAGCCCTCTCCGTTCTTTAAGCGCCTTGGCCTGCATCACGGCCACGTCCAGGCCGGTGGCATCGTGCAACATGCTGGCTTTCACCGTCTGCGCCAATAGCTCTCGCATCTCCCCCGCAATCACCCTAAACTGCCAGGGTTCCGTCAGATGATGATTCGGCGCCCAGACCGCGGCCTCAAGGCAGCGCTCAATCACTGCGGGAGCAACCGGTTCATCCGAGAATACCTTAATACTCGCGCGACTGCGTATTGCTTCTTCCACTAACATTCTTTCTCTACCCCTTTTGGACGAGTCACCCCGGTCGTTCGCGCTACATTGAGTCCAATGCAGCGCTCAGCGGGACATTCTCAAAGATGAAAAACATCTCGGTAACTTAGACTTCGCAGTGTCAGAACCCTCACCCGTTCGATCCTCGTGGGCAGTGGTTAGGCGACGCTTCTTTGGTTTGAATCACTGTTTCGACTCGAAATTTCTCGATCCTCCTCCCGCAGGAACCCGAGGACTACCATTCAGCTGTCCGTTGATATCCATCGGTGCCTTAGCGCTTCCTCCCCGGGATCCCTCGGTTCCGCGCCAAACGAGTGACATCTCGCATCCCTCGGCGATCCATACCCAGAGATGAACCCGAAGGTTCTTCGCCATCCACGACCTCATCGAGGGCCGCGTGACCCCGTGCACCTGCGCTCATGGGCCTGTAGCTTTTCTGACTTCAGCCGAACCGACCATTCTCGGGCAGCATAATCACTGCCCGACAACGGCTGGCATTGGCCGATTACAAGGCGCTTTGACCACTCAAATAGGCGTTAGCCTGCTTTTGCAAGGTGTGCAGCGCCGATTGAACAGAGGTACGCCCAGTGACCGCGTCGAAAAACTCGGCATCAAGAACGCTTTGCACCTCTTTATAGGAATCGGACACAGGCCTAGAGATCGTATACGGCGACTCCAAGGCCCGAGCCGACACCGCAATCCCTGGGTTTTTCGTCAGAAAGCTCTTCGAGATTAAGGCAAGGCCGGACCGGGTCACCGGCGGGTACCCTGAATGCGTGCCCCAATACGCTTGCGGTTGGGCACTGAACCACCAGGAAAGAAACGTGGTTGCGGCTTTGTACTGAACCGGGGTGTGACTCGTCATCAACACAAATCCAAGCCCTTGCACCAGGTTGGAGGTGTGACCCGTGGTGCCTGCAGGATACGGGGCGGCGCCCACGCCAAAAGCTCCATGGGCGGCCTGGACTTTCACGAAGTATCCTGCTGACGTGCCATCGGCGATGGCGAGCTTACCGGCTCCAAAGTCCGCCGCAATCGCACTACCGTGGGCGATGATCATTTCCTTCTTCTGATACAAAGTGCGGAAATACGTCAATGTCTTCGTCGCCGCCGGCGTCAGGAAGTCCACCTGTTTTTGATGACTGCCGGGTTTGAACAGTTGACCCCCGTTGGACAAAAACGGCGGCAGGATGTGGGCAGACGAATCTTTCCAGGCCAAGGGGATGACGCCTGGAACCCGTTGCTTTATAATCGAGAGGTCTTGCGCTAGTTGCGTCCAAGTGACAGGAAAACGCTGAATTCCGGCCTTGGCAAAAATTGCTTTGTTATAGACTAGCTCGGATACTTTGGCATCCGCTTGAATGCGATAGTGCTGACCGTTGACTTCCCCGTTGCCCCAAACAACGGGGAAGATGGCGTTTCTCTCTGCCGCTGGGAACCCGCTAAAATACTTGTTCCAGGACACCAACGCGTTAGCCGATCGGAAATTGCCGTCATAGTGGCTAATCCAAGCCACCACCGGTGCATCGTCGGCGGCTAGAGCGGCTAAGGCTTTGTGACTCGCCTTGGTAATGGTCAGGTCCACCTTCACGTTTTGGTGGGTGTGATTAAACTCTTGAATCAAGTGGGCGAGCGCAATGCCCGGGGGATTGCCAGACGAGTGCGATTCCCAAAAAGTAATCGTGACCGGTTTCACTGCGGGTGCGCTCCGGGCGAAGGCTGATCCACCAAATCCGGCCAGAATTGACGCTCCCAGGGCCAGCGCGGACCCCATGGCCACTCTTCGCGTGGACCTGTTTTGACTGTTCATTCTAATTCCTCCTTGTGCTTGTTGGTTTGACGCGTTGTTTCGGTTAGGTCAAAGCTTACATGGGCATCCCCTCCCTTCAGGTGCTCCGTCGGCCGTTCAGTCCTTTTGAGTCACCTCGCCACCGGCCACCGCGCTGACGATATGTCGTTGAGTCAGGGCAAACACGATGAGAATCGGCAACAAAGCGATCAGGGCGGCCGCCGTGAGTTCGCGCCAATGGGACTGATATGCCTGCATATAATGGCTCAATGCCAGTTCGATGGGTTGAAGCTGCGAGCTCACCGTCATAATTAGAGGCCATTGAAATTGATTCCAGGAAGAAATAAACGTCAGCAGCACCGTGGTAGCGACTGCAGGCCTTGCCAGCGGCACGGCCACGCGCCGTAAATAGGTGAGGGTGCTGACCCCTTCCAGCCGAGCAATTTCCCGATAACTCACCGGGAGCTTCATAAAAAACTGACGAAAGAGAAAGATGCCCGACGTGCTCGCGGCGAATGGGATAATGAGGCCCGTATAGGTGTTGAGCAGATGCAAATGGTACATCACCACATATTGCGGGACCAAAAGGGCTTGCTGAGGCAGCATCATCACCCCCAAGGTCACGTAAAAATACATCGAGTTCCCTGGGAACTTCAGTTCTGCCAACGCGTAGCCGGCCAAGGCGCTGGTCACGACCACCAAGATGATGGTGGACGCCGAGATCACCACACTGTTCAGGACGTAGCGTGCCCAGGGGGTATGTGTCCAGACGAACAGAAATGGAGCCCAGTGAAATAGCGGCCGCCAGACAGGCGGGATGGAATAGGCCGCCCCATGGTAACCGGTAGCGATCACGAACACCCAATAAATCGGCGCCGCCATCGCTGCAGCGACTAAGGCTCTGAGACCGTAAGCGATAAACTTCGACATGGTCTAAACGCTTCCTCTCCACAGTAGTTGCGGCCACCCCAGCGTGGGGCCTTCTGTCCTGCTGGAACATCCTTAGCGGTAAAAGACCATGCGGTCAGCGATCAGCTTTTGCACCAGAGTCAGGGTCAGGATCAGGGCAAACAGCACGAGGCTCATCGCCGAAGACAGGGAAAAATGCAGGTACAAAAACGCCGTTTGGTAGATTAACAGCGAGTCGGTCGTGGTGGAGAAGGCCGGACCTCCCGCCCCTCCGTGGGGACCCCCGGTCAGGGTGTAAATCTGAGAAAACGTCTGCATGGTGTTGATCGTGGCCAAGACGATAACAAAGAACGTGATCGGGCTGATGAGCGGCAGAATGATGCGCCTAAATAACATCCAACCGCGCACTCCATCCATTTGAGCGGCTTCCAGAACCTGTTTCGGCAAGGTTGACAAGCCCGCCAGGAACAAGACAGTATATAGCCCCACCGAATGCCATACGGTGTAGATCATGACCGACGGCAACGCCCAATGCACGCTAGACAGCCATCCCAACTGCGGCAAATGGAGAAAATGGAGCACTGCATTGGCCAATCCAAAAGTCGGGTCAAAAATCCACACCCAGATGATCGAGGTGGCCACAACCGGAGTGACATGGGGAAGAAACACCAGCGCCTGGGAGAGTCCGCCGCCCCGAAGGTTTCTAGTTTCGCGCAGCAGCAAAGCCAGTGCTAGGGCCAAGAGCGTGGTCACCGGCACCACCAGCACCACGTAATACCCAGTATTCAGCAAAGACTGCCAAAACACCGGTTGGTGGATCAATACGGAGAAGTTGTGGAGCCCGACAAAGGTGCTCTGACTGGCGAAAATGTTCCAATGAAAGAACGCAATGTACATCAAAAAGATAGCCGGCCCATAATAGAACACCAAAAACACCAGGAGACTGGGAAGAATCAGTCCATAGCCGACCAGGGTCTCCCTGAGCGCATAGGCATTCCACCAGCTTAACCAGGGCAATAACCCGCCCCCGGTCGCCGAGTTGACTCGTGCGTCCTCGGACAATGGCACCCGTCGGTTCATCACAGGGTTCCTCCTACTTGAACGGGAATGGACTCTCTGTCTGGGCTTACCATCCGTTCTTCGGTCGCAGCATCGAACCAATGAACCCGGTCCCAAGGAACGGTAAGTTTCATCTTGATCGACCCCGTCAGTCCCTCTCGCTCGGTCGTAACCCAGGTGATGGGCGACTCCCCCCAGGTTCCGTGTACGTGATAGCGCGCGCCTAATGTCTCGACGGTGTGCACTGTTGCTGTGAAATCCAGTCCCTCCACGGCTCCATGGGTTTGGGGAACCACCCGCTCAGGGCGAAACCCAAGCCAGACCACGTTCCGACCCCCGATCTGCTCGCGAATCCGGGCCGGAATAGGAATCCCTTGTGGGTCCTTACCGGCCAACGCCACCCTCTTATCTGGTAGCACTTTCACTGACACCAAATTCATCGGAGGCGATCCCAGGAACTGCGCGACAAACACGGTGGAAGGCCGATGGTAAAGCTCTTCCGGCCTGCCCAGTTGCAGTATCCTTCCGTTCCGCATGACCACCATCCGGTCGGCCATGGTCATCGCTTCGGTTTGGTCGTGGGTCACATATAACGTGGGAATGCGCATACGGTCGTGCAGTCGTCTCAGTTCCACCCGCATGCGCTCTCGCAACAACGCATCGAGATTGGATAATGGTTCGTCCATCAGAAACGCAAACGGGCTCCGCACCAAGGCCCTGCCCACAGCCACACGCTGGCGCTGACCGCCTGACAAGGCACCTGGCCTGATGTGAAGCAACGGTTCAATTTCTAACAGCTGAGCGACTTCGTCAATCCGATGTTTAATTTCGCTGGGGGCTGTCTTTCGAGCCGCCATGCCAAAAGCCAAGTTGTCAAAGACGGTCATGTGCGGATAGAGCGCGTAATTTTGAAAGACCATGCCAATGTTTCTGGCATGAGCGGGGACCTGAGTCACCAATCGGTCGTCAAACCACAGTTCACCCGACGTCGGAGACTCCAATCCGGCGACGATGCGTAATAGCGTCGACTTGCCGCACCCGGACGGACCCACGACGACAACAAATTCGCCATCGCCCACGTCCATATCAATATGC
Organism: Bacillota bacterium; assembly: GCA_023475835.1. Lineage (GTDB taxonomy): Bacteria > Bacillota > Sulfobacillia > Sulfobacillales > Sulfobacillaceae > JAMCVM01. The sequence continues at coordinate 7,185 of JAMCVM010000230.1, forward strand.
TGCAAGACTTGACGCTGACCAAATGATTTGTTTATCGCTTTCAGTTTAACGGAGGGCATGTTCGACTCCTTTTGCTGACAAGTTTTTACCCCGACACGACGAGCACAATCGAATCTCAGGATGAGAATCTGGTGGGCGCCCAACCCGCGAACGACCTGAATGAACCGATTAGGCGAACAGTGGGGCAATCAGACTACCAGCACCCATGCCAATCGCAGCCGCGATGGAAGCCACCACCAAAAATGAAATGCCCGCGTTCCACCAACGTTTCCCCGTGCTGCGCGCGGTCACAGCGCCTAACCCAAACGCGGTCACCGCCGACAATATGAGGATCCAACCGAAGACGCCCTTCGGGCTCGCTCCCCAAAGGATGGGCACCAACGGGGGGAGGGAGCCGGCCGCGACCGCCAAAGCCATCGACCCCGCGTTTTTCCATGGACTTTCAAAGGATTCCGGCACGATGCCCAATTCATCTCGCAGCATGAGCCGCAGCCACAGGTCCTTATCCTTCTTAAAGTGGGCGAGAAATATTTCGATCTCTTGACGGTTTAAGCCGTACCCGTGATAGATCTGGCGCATCTCGTTGAGCTCTTCGTTCGGCTGTTCGTCAATTTCTCGTCGTTCGCGCTGGATTTGGGCCTCGTGGTACCCGACTTCCGCTTGCGTCGAAAGGTAAGAGCCCAGCGCCATGGAAGACACTGCAGCAATAATCGCAGCCAGGGTCGCTCCCAACACGACGCCTCTGGATGAACCCGCAAAAATTAGACCGGCAACCAAGCCCACCGTAGCCACGAGTCCGTCGTTCATTCCAAAAACCAGTTGTCGAAGGGTCGCGCCACCATGGCCATGCCAGGTTTCATCGCTGTAGTGCTGGGGGTGGCTGCCTAGACGGACTCCCGAATCCATGAATGACCTCCCTAAATCTCATTGCTGAAGAGTCAAAATATCTTGACCCTTTTCCCCGAAATAGCTCTCCGTAAGGCGGTCTCAACGAAGTGTCTGATCCCTCCGCCGTCACTCATGTCTTCCTCTTTGATTATCGCGACCGACTTTAAGAAAGCCTTTAAGAGACGATGAACGTTGGGTTATCGTTTCGTTAAGCATCTGTTACTACAGCGCTGATCCTCTATTCAGACGCCATCAAGAGGGCCCATGGCACGCCAGTTCCGACGGATCCACGATAGTTTCACCGGATGATTAGGTCGGGGTCAGGAGGTGTGGCTGAAGGCCTTTAGAGAACTGGAAGCCAGTGGCTATCTCGAATCTATAGACCCACCATTCACGATCGGATGCTCGCGCCGACCAGGTTGGAGCCCCTTAGCCGCATTCATCCCGGAGGACGTTTCAATGCTTTCATGCCGAATAGATCGAATCGTGCGCGACGTGCGGCGGTTAGGCCAATCACCAGGAGCCAACTCGAGTCATGCGAACCCCCTCACGCCCCTCGCGTCGTCCCCGGGATCCCTCGAATCCCTCACCGTGGAGGCGATGCTTCCAAAGGCCCACAATCTATCGCATGTATGCCATAGGATCCGTGCGAAGCGCACTACGCCAATCTCAAGAAAAACCTCAGATCTCCTCTTGACAGCGCCTCCTGGCATGTACGCTGGGCTAACCAGGCTGCTGCGCAGCCGATCCCTAGCCGCAGTGTCCTCCACACGCAGGTCCACAGCAGGGCAAACAGTGCTGGCGCATGAACTTTGATTGGCCGATGGATGAAACGTTTGGGGGGCGGGCTGACGATATTTTTTCTGGTCTAGGGACGGGATTTTTTTGCTGTAGTCTGCGATGATCCCTCTATGGTTGGACATAGGGGAGGTAGCTCGGGGTGAATGTTGGTTGGAACACCCCGTTTGGGATGGGTCATCGGACGATGGTCGCCCCAGATCGCAGCTTGGGACTATTTGAGACCATGGAGGTCGATACGTGGGAGGGAGGTGCCTGACGATTAATGACTCCCGTCCGCGCTTAGACACCCAGCGGAAGTCGGAATTCACGACCGTGGAACACGAAACGGATGCTCATGAAGAGGCGGCGGCCGCCCAATTAGCCCAATGGGCGGAGCCTTTGCCTGCCCTGTTAGCGAAGTTTCCTTGGACGCTGCCAAGGACTTTGCTCGGACTCCCGACCCCCGTCGCCCTGGCAGTGTCCGTCATTCGGTCACGGTGTTACGGATGGATGGCTGACTGCTCTTAGTTTTTCAGTAGGCCTCGCGTCGCGAGGCGCACATCGCGAAATGACGGGGCCGCTCTTGGCCACGATGCTGCGAACGGGGTTTCCCGCCATCGAGTCCACTCCCCATTTTGATAGCGTCGAACGCCTCTTGCGCGCCATCCCCAACGACCGTGTGGAAGAATTTCTGGAAGACCGGGCAACCCCCATTCTCCACAAACCTCCGATTCGCAGCGATTGAGTCGATCATCGCTGAGGGGTGGCGATCGACAAAGCCCAAACACTGGTGCGCCAGCAAGCATTCGCTCCCGAAGCCACGGGGCAGACAGTGTTCGGGACGGTGGATACCTATCGGTATCGAGCGTATGTCTTGGAATCGGTCCGCATCGCGGGCGATGGGCTCACGCTCCCCTTGCCTACGGAATTTTGCGAAAATGTCCCGGACGCCGATCCCGAATCGACACAAGATGGCGAACTCAAGGCCTTTCGTCGCCTCGCCCAACGGCTCCAACGCTGGGTTCGGAGGCGGCGATGGATCCTGGTCATGGACGGGCTCTATCCGAAGGGGCCGGTATTCCATGGATGCCGTGCCAACCCCTGGGACGTCATGATGGTCCTGCCCGCCCGCTGTCTGCCGAATGTGTGGAAAGCGTTTGCTGCGCTGCAAGCCGCCAGCCTTGACGGCTTGCAGCGCAGCAAACCCCAATGGGGCGATCGCTTTCCAGTGTTTACCCGAGGTCCATCACATCCTCTATCCTTACCCAGACCGCACGGGCCAGACCCAGCCCATCGTGGTCCCTGGGGTGCCGGGTGAAGAAACCTGGACGGACGCGCAGGGCAAGTCCCAACGTCGCGTCTGGGCCTGGATCTGGTTCCAGCGAATGGTACTCGATGGCTAACTCGGAGACGCGATAGGGAGTCCTAAGCCGTTCTTTCAGAACGGCTGTTGGTCATGCCCCTGCCTCGATCCCAGGAAGAAAGTGGCTTTCATTCCGTTAAATTCCTTCAGACACGCCTCCTGACACCGATCGAATAATCCGGCTACACTATAGTGGATACGTCAGCACTGAGGAGGGTCGCTTCACCCCAAAGGGTGATGGCCTGGACGCCGCTCTGTTTACGCTTAGCCCGAGACCTCACGGCCTCGGACCCAAAACTCGATTCTCCGTGGAGGGCTAGTCCTTGCGGAGAGCAGAATTACACCGGCTCGAAACGGTCAGCTTATCTTGGCACACCGAAACTCAAGTCAGTATGGAAGCTGACGCCAGTCGCATCGGGTGACGAACGCTTGGCCTGGAGGCGGGTCGATTGAATCATGGCTATGTTCCATGTTCTTGTCTTGAC